>NZ_JBFRVX010000057.1:0-13244 GCF_041475345.1 Vibrio sp. 10N.222.48.A3
CTTCAGTTGATTGCTCGTTCTGACCCCAAGCATCACGTGCTGGTGGTAGAAGGGCATCAAGAATGCGTTCTTCAGCTTGTTCTTCAGCGCGGTACTGTACTTTTTCCATCGCTTGTTGGTGTGTCATCTTGATGGCAACGTCCGTTAGATCACGGATGATGGTCTCAACTTCTTTACCAACGTAGCCAACTTCAGTGAACTTAGTCGCTTCTACCTTGATGAAAGGCGCGTTTGCTAGTTTAGCTAGACGGCGAGCAATTTCAGTTTTACCTACACCGGTTGGGCCGATCATCAGGATGTTTTTTGGTGATACTTCAACACGCAGACTTTCTTCAAGCTGCATACGACGCCAGCGGTTACGAAGAGCGATAGCCACTGAGCGCTTAGCGTTGTCTTGGCCAATAATGTGGCGATTGAGTTCGTGAACAATTTCGCGAGGAGTCATCTCAGACATGGTTTTTCCTTAATTCTTTAATCACTGTTGAATACAACGTTATTGATGGAAGCGGTCGTTACTCTGGTTTTGGTAGCTCAACGGTGCTTTCTAGTTCTTCAATAGTGTGGTGATGGTTGGTGAATACACAGATATCGCCCGCAATGTTCAGCGACTTTTCTGCGATTTCACGCGCATCTAAATCTGTATTTTCTAATAGTGCAGTGGCTGCTGCTTGAGCGAAGTTACCGCCCGAACCGATAGCAATCAGGTCGTTCTCTGGTTGAACTACGTCACCGTTACCTGTGATGATCAATGAAGCAGTTTCATCCGCTACTGCTAGCAGTGCTTCTAATTTACGTAGAGCACGGTCGCTACGCCAATCCTTCGCCAGCTCAACGGCAGCTTTGGTTAGGTGGCCTTGGTGCATTTGCAGCTTGCTTTCAAATTTTTCGAATAGCGTGAAAGCATCTGCCGTACCGCCAGCAAAACCGGCCAGTACTTTGTTGTTGTATAGGCGACGTACTTTACGGGCATTGCCCTTCATTACGGTGTTGCCTAGAGATACTTGTCCATCACCCGCGATGACGACTTTATTATTACGACGTACAGATACAATGGTAGTCACGAGTAGGGCCTCTTAATATTTCTTATCTTTGGGTATAAAAAGTATATGAGGATGGTGCTCGGATAATTCAAGGAAGGTCGAGTGATGTCGCGCAACTTATCGGCGGAAGTTGTAAGGAAATTTGGCTAAAGGGTGTAGATAAAAGAAAACCTCCACAATGGGAGGCTTTCGGTGTTTGGTTTTTCTGCTTCTGCTTCTGCGGCTAAATCTATAACTACTCGGTGTCTTTCCAAATAGCACAAGGTTCGATTTTCGCTCGCTGCAGCTTATGGCGATCTCGCTCTGCATCACGCTTCAATTTATATGGCCCTAGAACCACACGGTACCAGCTACTTCCATCTTTTTTACGGATTGAACTTGAGATACCTTGGAAAGCAATATCCAACTTACGTGCTTCAGCTTGGCTTGAGGTTTTGTACGCGCCACATTGCATGATGTAAGGGATCTTCGAGATCTGTTGCTCTTTGGCTTTTACTTCAATCTCACGACTTGGCAAGGTTTCAACGTAATCCCACTTCTCCTCTGGAGGGGGCGGAATTACTTTTGCTGGTTTCGGCTTAGGCTTTGGTTTGGTTACCACTGGAGTCGGTGCTGGCGGCTCAGGATCATTACTCAATAGGTAAAGGCCGTAACCAAAACCACCGGCAAGGAGGATCGCCAAAAGACCACTACGCCATGGTTTACGGCGAGGGGCTTGTTTCTTGGTCGGTTTTTTCGTGCCACGACCGCGCTTTACATAATCTCTATTAGCCACAAGACAATTCAATAGTTGCTGATTCTGCTCTCATGGTAATCCAGATTGAGCGAGGATAACAGTGCAGAAATGGAAGCGGCACATCAAAATGTGCCGCAGAATTATAAGGATATTTCTTCAGATTAGATTCGAGGCGGCGCTGTACTACCTCGAACGACTAATTTGGCTTCAAGCAGGCGCGACCCCGCTTGCACATCGTTGCCTTTAAGTACGTCGAGCATCATCAACATTGCTTGGCGTCCAATCTCATAACGAGGCTGAGAAATAGTGGTTAGCGGTGGATCGCAGTATTGAGCGAATTGGATGTCATCAAAGCCGACAATCGATAGGTCTTGAGGAACGCGTAAGCCTAATTTTTTCGCTTCTTGAATCGCGCCGATGGCCATCGCATCGTTATGACAGAAGATCGCTGTAGGTTGTTCAGGAAGAGCGAGTAATTGACGAACAGCTTGAGCGCCCGCTTCAAAGGTAAAGTCACCGACAGTGCTGTAGGCAGGATTCATTGATACTCCTGCACGACGTAGCGCTTGTTGGTAACCTTGTTGGCGGAATTTACACAGCGTTGCCGATATGGGCCCTGAGATTTGAGCGATACGTTTATGGCCTAACTGAGCTAGGTAGTTCACCGCTTCAAATGCTGAGGTCAGGTTATCGATGTGTACGGTAGGGAGTTCAAGCTCAGGGGCAAACTCACACGCCATCACCATCGGCGGTAAATTTTTTTGTTCAGGCTTACTGACATCAAACGGGTGGTCGGTGCCAAGTAGTAGCATGCCGTCAGCTTGTTTGGTGAATACTAAGTTAACAAATGAAGACTCACGCTTCTTCTGTTGGCCGCTATCACCCAGTAAAACGAGGTAGTCATTTTCTACTGCGGCATCTTCGATACCACGAATGATCTCTGCGAAATACGGGTCACAGATATCAGGAACAATAGTGATGATGGTTTTTGATTCGTTGCGACGTAAGTTTCTAGCTAATGTATTGGGTGAGTATCCAGCTTCAAGTACTGCTGTCTCAACTCGCTTACGAGTAGAAACCGAGACTTTTTCAGGGTTCATCAATGCACGTGATACCGTGGCTGTTGAAACGCCTGCTAGCTGGGCAACATCCTTCATTGTCGCCATAAATTAAACCCTCTTTTTAATTCCTTTGCTGCCTAAGTATCTAAGGCATGAATAATAAATGTAATCGAATAGATATTGTGAAAGTGTTGCTAACACTTTTTTTATTGCAATATTTTATTCGTTTCACCCATGTAAAGTTACGGCTAGATTAACAAAAATCACATGACTAGTGTGAAGTTGCTCACGAGAAATATGAAATATTTGTGAACAAACTTATCATTAGTTTTAACCCAAGTGGGTTTAGCTCAGATCTTGCGGCTCAATATCGAGTGACCAACGGACTTTTTTCGCAGCGGGTAACATATTGATTGCTGGCTTGGCGCTCATTAATAGCTTTTGCATCAACGAGCGAGTCTGTGTTTGTAAAATAAGCTGCCAGCGCGATTTACCTGCTCGTTTGGCTAGTGGTGCAGGGGTTGGTCCTAGCACCATGCAATATTGGTCAAATAACGGATGCGATTCCAATGTGTGGCGCACTTGACGCAAAAACTCTTCCACTAAGCGAGTGTCATTGGCTTCCGCTCTAAACAAAGTCATGAAGGTATAAGGTGGCAACATCGCTTGTTTACGCTCTGCCAATGCAGTTTGAGCAAAGTGGTTGTAGTTTTTGTGCAGTAATGCCTGTAATAAGCCGTGTTCTGGATGGTGAGTTTGTAAGATAACTTCCCCCGGCTTACTGGCTCGTCCTGCTCGACCGGCGACTTGAGTAAACAATTGAGCCAATCGCTCAGAGGCGCGAAAGTCACTGCTATATAAAGAGGCATCAACGTCCAGCAATGCCACAAGTGTGACATCTGGGAAGTGATGCCCTTTAGCAAGCATCTGTGTACCAATCAGAATTTGGTATTCACCTTTACGAATCGATTCTAACGCGCTTTCTAAACTGCCTTTTCGGCGAGTGCTGTCTCGGTCAATGCGAATGGTTTTGTATTCAGGGAATAGTTGACCAAGTTGTGTTTCAAGTTGCTCGGTGCCGACACCTACAGTCACTAAATTAGCCGAACCACAGCCTTGGCAATTGTGCACGATATGCTGCTGCGATCCACAATGGTGGCAGCGCATCTCATTGCTGTATTGATGATAGGTGTAGTAGGCATCACAACGCTTACATTCCGCTGTCCAACCACAATCGTGACACATTAATGCGGGAGAAAACCCACGACGATTGAGGAACAACATCACTTGGTTGCCTGCTTTGAGGTGTCTTTGCATTTCAGCAATCAACGACGCAGACAAGCCACTTTCTAGATATTCCCCCTTAACGTCCAACACTTTATTGGTGGTCGGCAGCGCGACACCTGCGCGTGAGGTCAGGGTGAGGTAACTGTATTTACCGATCTGAGCGTTGTGCAGCGTTTCAAAGGCCGGAGTCGCCGAGCCTAGCACAACCGGAATCTGCGCTTTATGAGCACGCATGATGGCAACATCACGAGCGTGGTAGCGTAGGCTATCTTGCTGCTTGTAAGAGGCGTCGTGCTCTTCATCGACAATGATAATGCCCAGATCCGCGAACGGTGTGAACAGAGCTGAACGAGTACCGATCACAATGCCCGCTATTTTATCACGCGCCGACAACCAAGCATTTAGTCGCTCAGAATCGTTTAAACCAGAATGGATAACCTCAACTGGAACATTAAAGCGTCGCTTAAAGCGGTTAATCGTTTGAGGGGTTAGACCGATCTCGGGCACTAACACTAACGCTTGTTTACCTTGGTCGAGAATCGGCTTGATCATATTCAGGTAGACTTCGGTCTTACCTGAGCCAGTTACACCCTCTAGCAAGAAGCAACCGAAGTCGGTTTGACTATTTACTGTCGCTATTGCTATAGCCTGTTCTTCACTGAGTTTTGGCTTATCTTGATCGTTTTCGAGCTCAACTGGCCACGGCTGGCGTTTCGGCTTTTTCTCTACCGATTCAACCCAGCCTTTCTCTTCCAACGTCTTAAGTACCGCGCTGCCCACTTCTTCATCGATGAATTCTTGATGGGGAACAGGGCCGTGCTCAAGCATGTGCATTACTTTGGCTTGTTTGACGGCACGACCAAAGCCTTGCATCAGTTGATCTCTACCTGATGGGGTCAGTTGCCATTCAACAAGCGTCGCGAAATCGGCCGCTTTGCCCTTTCGTAAGGCGCTTGGTAGTGCGTTGGCCAAGGTTTCACCTAGTGGATACTGATAGAACTGGCTGCACCATACCAAGAGTGAGTAGACCGATTCCGGCCAAACGGGTTGGTTGTCTAGTAAGGCTTTAATGGGCTTGAGTTTGTCTAACTCGAATTCAGATTCGTTAACCAGAGCCGTAACAATGCCTGTTAAGGTTTGTCGTCCAAAAGGCACAGAGACTCGACCGCCAATAATCGGAAATAGGTGGCTAGGAATCTTGTAATCGAACTGCTTGTCGAGTGGAACAGGCAGTGCCACACGGGCAATCATTGGACGCATAAAGGGACGGCTTTATCTGAGTTGACGAGAGCGAACAGTCTAATGGATAAGGGCGTTAAATTCGAGGAGCAGTTTAGATGACAGAGCTTACTTGAGGCTTGAATGCTACTGGAGCCAGAAAATAACGCTTAATAGAAGGTTTAAGGACAGTGTTGGTGAAAAATGTATCAAATCAGTTGATCCTACCTCACAGATTCATTACTATACTGCGCCTTAAAGGTATGGCTTTATCGCGGTTTAGTGATACAGCGGTGTCTTTATTTATTTTTTAACTACGTGTGGTGTCCGGCTTAGAATCGGATGGCGACACGGCCTAATTGAGGTTTTCCCATGAAAGTTGGTATCCACCCAGAATACAAAGCAGTTTCTGCAACTTGTTCTTGCGGCAACACATTTGAGTTCAACTCAACGCTAGCAAAAGAATCAATCCACCTAGACGTATGTGACAAATGTCACCCGTTTTACACTGGTAAGCAACGTATCGTAGATACGGGCGGCCGTGTTGATCGCTTCAACAAGCGTTTCGGTGCTCTTTCTAGCAAGAAGTAATTCTCGCTATTTAGACATAAAAAGGACACTTCGGTGTCCTTTTTTGTTGCCTTAAATTTGAAAAAATACTGAATCGTATTTCATTATTAGCTCATTTAAAGTGGTAGGTTACTGGCGTAAATTTTATTTCATCGCTTACCCCAACACTCCTTCCTCGAAATTCGCTCTAAAGTTGAGCAGGCGACAGTAATTTCAACTGCCCACTGGTCTTATTAGTAGTGAAATCTCGTTTTTTAATGATACAGATGCTTCAACCACCTAGGAACTTTGAAGTACATCCATTAACATGAACAAGATCCCCCAAATAATAATATCCTAGGAACCTACACCTATGTCTGAAGACAGCCGCCAAGATCAATCCCCTCAAGAATTATCGCCTCAAGAACAATTCCGTCAGCAAGCTCTTGATTATCATGAGTTCCCAATTCCAGGCAAAATTGCCGTAGAACTGACGAAGCCTGCAAACTCTGCAGAAGACCTAGCACTGGCATACAGCCCTGGCGTAGCTGAGCCTGTTCGCGAGATCGCACAGAATGTCGATAACGTTTATAAGTACACAGGTAAAGGCAACATGGTTGCAGTTATCTCTAACGGTACTGCAATTCTTGGCTTAGGTAATCTTGGTCCTATTGCTTCTAAACCGGTCATGGAAGGTAAAGCGCTACTGTTTAAGCGTTTTGCTGGTTTAGATTCTATCGATATTGAAGTAAAACACCGCACAATCGATGAGTTCGTTGATACGGTTGCGAATATCGCAGATACATTTGGTGGTATTAACCTAGAAGACATCAAAGCACCAGACTGTTTTGAAATCGAGCGTCGCCTGATTGAGCGTTGTGATGTACCTGTTTTCCATGATGATCAACACGGTACTGCGATTGTAACGGCAGCGGGTATGCTTAACGCGATCGAGCTTCAAGGTAAGAAACTGGAAGAGTGTAAGATCGTTTGTTTAGGTGCTGGCGCAGCAGCGGTTGCTTGTATGGAGCTACTGATTAAGTGTGGCGCTCAGCGTGAGAAGATCTACATGCTTGACCGTAAAGGTGTGATCCACACTCGTCGTGATGACTTGAATGAATACAAAGAGCTGTTCGCAAATAACACCGACAAGCGCACGCTTGAAGATGTTATCGAAGGCGCTGACCTGTTCTTGGGTGTATCGGGTCCTAATCTGCTACCAGCTAAGGCACTTACGCTGATGGCTGATAAGCCTGTTGTGTTTGCATGTTCAAACCCAGATCCAGAGATCAAACCTGAGCTTGCACATGAAGTTCGTTCTGACCTAATCATGGGTACTGGCCGTAGTGATTACCCTAACCAAGTAAACAACGTACTTTGTTTCCCATTCATTTTCCGTGGTGCACTAGACGTGCGTGCGAGCGAAATCAATGACGAAATGAAGCTAGCGGCGGTTAAAGCGATTCGTGAACTAGCAAAAGAAGAAGTTCCAGCTGAAGTACTGGCAGCTGCGGGCGAGACTGCACTGGAGTTCGGTAAGGGTTACATCATTCCTAAGCCAATGGACCCGCGTCTGCTTCCTCGTGTTGCAAAAGCAGTTGCTGAAGCGGCTGTTGAGTCTGGCGTTGCTCGAATTGAGATGCCTGCTAACTATATGGCTTAATGCCTTAATGCCTTAATAGCTTAATAGCTTAATAGCTGTTGCTCTATTGAGCGAAAAAGAATAATAAAAAACCGACTCATAGGAGTCGGTTTTTTTATGTCTATCATTCACAGCGCAGCTACAGATAACGTAGTGGGTGATGTGACAAATAGGGTTCAGCTATAGCGAATCAATAATGAAGGCGGTGACTGAGTTGTTTTTATTCTTCGTCAAACGCTTCGAACTCGATGCCCATCTCTGTCATCAGTTTTTTGACTTCAGTCGGGATGTCGTCTGGACGATCTTTACGAAGGTCTTCATCCGTTGGCAGTGGTTGGCCTGTGTACGCATGTAGAAAGGCTTCGCACAGTAGCTCACTGTTTGTTGCATGGCGTAGGTTATTGATCTGGCGGCGAGTGCGCTCGTCAGTAAGAACCTTTAACACTTTTAGAGGGATAGAAACTGTAATTTTCTTTACTTGTTCGCTTTTCTTTCCATGCTCAGCATATGGGCTTATGTATTCACCATTCCAGTCGGCCATTGCGTACCTTCATCACTTTAGTTGTTAGAATAAATTAATAGTGCTGATTTTAGCGGGATTTACTGCCATAAGCAAAGACATATAGACGTCCAGAAGTGTTGACGTCTCACGTTTATGAAAGTAAAGTGAGTAACATATATCTAACACAGCCACAAAATGCCGACAAGCAGCTGTGATTCTCAGACGCAAAACTTGTAAGGAAGCACCTATGAGCAGCCGGAAGCCAGCAACCATCGCAGTACGTACTGGCATCGAGTCAGACACGCAACACCATGCCGTTGTCCCACCTATTTATCTTTCGACTAACTATGGGTTTCCCGCTTTTGGTGAAGTGCCAAAGTATGATTATACCCGTTCTGGTAACCCAAACCGCGGTCTATTAGAAACGGCACTGTTTGAGCTTGAATCAGGCAAAGGCGCGGTTGTCACTAACTGCGGTACGTCGGCACTTAACTTATGGGTATCCGCTTTCTTAGGTGGCGATGATCTTATTATTGCACCGCACGACTGCTATGGCGGTACTTACCGTCTGTTTAACACACGCTCACTCAAAGGTGACTTCAAAGTTCTGTTTGTTGATCAATCGGATCAAGCTGCACTGGATGCGGCGATCGCGCTTAAGCCAAAGTTAATCTTAATCGAAACGCCATCGAATCCATTGGTTCGTGTGGTTGATATTGCAGAAACTTGCCGTAAAGCGAAAGAAGTAGGTGCTCTGGTTGCTGTCGACAACACGTTTTTGACGCCTGTGTTCCAAAAGCCTTTAGAGCTGGGTGCGGATTTTGTTATCCACTCAACCACTAAATACATCAACGGACACTCAGATGTTATTGGCGGCGTTGTGGTCACTAAAACTGAAGAGCACGCTGAAGAGCTATCATGGTGGGGTAACTGTATTGGTGCAACCGGCACACCATTTGATAGCTACATGACGCTACGTGGTATTCGTACGCTAGGTGCACGTATGCGCGTTCACGAAGAGAGCTCACGTGAAATTCTGACGGCTCTGCAACAACAAGATCTGGTGGGTACGATTTACCACCCAAGCCTTCCTGAACATCCGGGTCACGAGATCGCGAAGAAACAGCAGTTGGGCTTTGGTTCCATGCTGAGCTTTGAATTTTCGGGATCTTTTGAAGCACTTAAATATTTTGTGGATAAATTAGAGCTATTTTCTTTGGCTGAATCATTGGGCGGTGTTGAAAGCCTGATTTGTCACCCAGCGTCGATGACTCACCGTGCTATGGGCGAAGAAGCCTTAGCAGAAGCGGGTGTTTCTCAACAATTACTGCGCCTTTCTGTTGGCCTTGAAGATGCAGAAGACTTGATTGATGATCTCAAGCAAGCGTTTGAAAAAACACAAGGCTTTATCGCAGAAGGGGAGGTTTAATAATGACAACCTTTCGCCAGCTACATAAATTTGGTGGCAGCAGTTTAGCGAACCCTGAGTGTTACCAACGCGTGGTCAATATTCTTAGAGAATACTCGTCATCTACTGACTTGGTCGTGGTATCGGCTGCGGGTAAAACAACTAACCGCTTGATTGAGTTTGTTGAAGCGCTCGACAAAGATGGTCGTATTGCGCATGAATGTCTACAAACCCTTCGTCAGTTCCAGCTTGAGCTGATTGAAGCGCTGCTTGAAGGTGAGTCTGCGGCTCAGCTAACGGCCACTATTCAACAAGAATTTACTGCTTTAGGTGAGCTAACTGCTCCTCTAAGCGAATCGCAAAAAGCACAGGTGTTAGGACACGGTGAGGTTTGGTCTTCACGTTTGTTAGCCGCTCTGTTGTGCCAACATGACTTACAAGCAGTTGCTCAAGATGCGCGTGCCTTTTTACGTGCAGAAGCGGGTGCTCAACCCGAAGTGGATCGCGCGCGTTCTTATCCTCTGATTAAAGAAGTTTTGGCTCAGCATACGCATTGCCGAGTGGTGATTACGGGCTTTATGGCTCAGAACTGCGAAGGTGAAACAGTACTGCTTGGTCGTAACGGTTCAGATTACTCAGCAACCGTGATTGGCGCCTTGGCTGAAGTTGAACGTGTGACGATTTGGAGTGACGTGGCGGGCGTTTACAGCGCTGACCCTCGTTTGGTTTCGGATGCGTGTTTGTTGCCTCTGCTTCGCCTTGATGAAGCGAGTGAACTCGCTCGTCTGGCGGCTCCAGTGCTCCATAGCCGAACGCTACAGCCTGTGGCTCAAAGTGCTATGGATCTCAGCTTGCGCTGCAGCTACCAGCCGGAGGCGGGCTCTACACAAATAGAGCGTGTACTGGCATCGGGTCGCGGCGCAAAAATTATTACCTCTCTGGATGAAGTTCTGATCGTTCAGCTGACCTTTGGTCATGGCCATGATTTTGACCGCTTAGAAAGTGAAGTCCTTGAAGGCCTTAAGCGAGCTCAACTTGAGCCGCTTGCTTATGAGCTTGAACCGGATCAGCACTGCTTGCGCCTTGCCTACACGGAAGAGATTGCTGGTGGTGCGTTGGAATATCTACAAGACCACGCGATTGAAGCGGAAATTAAGCTTAAAGAAGGCTTCTCTCTGATTGCGGCGGTGGGTGCTGGTGTGACTAAGAACCCGAACCATTGTTATGGATTCTACCAACAACTCAAGAGCTCACCGGTTGAGTTTATCTCAGAAGCGAACTCTGGCTTGAGCTTAGTGGCTGTGATTCGTAAGAGTGAAACATCAAGCCTAGTGAAAGGCATTCACTCTCAACTGTTCCAAGCGCAGAAGCGTGTTGCGATTGCTTTATGTGGCAAGGGCAATATTGGTTCAAGTTGGTTAAGCCTGTTTGCTGAGCAAAAAGCGGAACTTGAAAAGCGTCGTGGAATGAACTTTGAATTGGTTGCGGTGATTGATAGCCAAACTTATTGGTTCGATGATCAAGGCATTGATGCGACTTCTGTGAGCAAGCGTTTTGATGATGAAGCGATTGCCAATAACGGCAACGACTGGCTAGAGCGTTTGGGTTCTATTCAGGGTTACGATGAAGCTGTAGTACTCGATGTCACGGCAAGCCCGGTGCTTGCTGCAAAATACCTGCAAGTCGCACAACAAGGTATCCACCTGATCTCAGCTAACAAGGTGGCAGGTTCTGCATCAAGCGAGTATTACCATCAGGTACAAGATGCTTTCGCTAAGATCAGCCGTCATTGGCTGTACAATGCGACAGTGGGTGCTGGCTTACCGATTAACCACACGGTACGTGACCTGCGCGAAAGCGGTGACGATATTATTGCTCTGTCAGGTATCTTCTCGGGCACTCTATCTTGGTTATTCCAACAGTTTGATGGCACTGTGCCGTTCAGCGAGTTGGTTGATTTAGCGTGGCAACAAGGCCTGACGGAACCGGATCCTCGTGCTGACCTCGATGGCTCTGACGTGATGCGTAAGCTAGTGATTCTGGCGCGTGAATCGGGTTTAGATATTGAGCCTGAAAACGTCAAAGTAGAATCATTGGTACCTGAAGAATTACAAGATCTGTCAGTGGATGACTTCTTTGATAAAGCTTCTGTACTGAGTGAAGAGTTGGCCGAGCGTTTAGAGAAAGCGCAGTCTCAACAGAAGGTCCTTCGTTACGTAGCGCGTTTAGAGAAGAATGGTAAGGCAACGGTAGGCGTTGAAGCGTTATCTAAAGAACACGCTCTGGCGAACTTACTGCCTTGCGACAACATCTTTGCGATTGAGAGCAAATGGTACAAAGATAATCCATTGGTTATTCGTGGCCCAGGTGCTGGTCGTGAAGTGACAGCTGGTGCAATTCAGTCTGATTTAAACAGAATGTCTAGCCTGTTTTAATACTTAGAGCGGTTGGTTTAATACTTAGAGCGATTGGCTTAATAGTCAGATCAATTGCTTTAATACTCAGATTAATTGTTTAAATGCGTAAATAGCATACTATCCACTAAGATAAATAAGGCTGAAAGCACGATGTGTTTTCAGCCTTTTTTCTACATTATTTCTTCTTTGCGACCCACCTATCGGCTTGAGCTTTTCTCACTATCTACTTGAAAAAAATTCATAATGGATCTGTTGACATTAAATCGTATTCAATTCATTCTGGAGACATATAGACGTCTAAACGTCGCTAGGGATTTGAGATTATTTAGTGGTTGCTTTTGCCACAGGGAGAGTAAGATGGGATACACACACGCAAGTCATATCGACGCTTTAAATCAGAATATTGCAGAGCTTTCTGACAACATCAATGTGTCATTTGAATTTTTCCCACCAAGCAGTGAGAAGATGGAAGAGACCCTGTGGAATTCTGTTCACCGTCTTAAAACACTTCAACCTAAATTTGTATCAGTAACCTATGGTGCAAACTCGGGTGAGCGTGATCGTACCCACTCAATCATTAAAGAAATTAAGAACCAAACAGGCTTAGTTGCTGCACCACACTTAACGTGTATTGATGCTAGCCGCGAAGAGCTGATTCAAATTGCCGACGATTACTGGGCAAATGGCATTGAAAGTATTGTTGCGTTGCGCGGTGATATTCCAGCAGGCGGTGGTGCGCCAGATATGTATGCGTCTGATTTAGTCGAGCTGCTTAAATCTCGTCACGACTTTGATATATCAGTAGCGGCATTCCCTGAGGTTCACCCTGAAGCAAAAAGCGCTCAATCTGATCTTATTAACCTAAAGCGTAAAGTGGATGCGGGTGCAAACCGTGCAATCACTCAGTTCTTCTTCGATGTCGAAAGCTACTTACGTTTTCGTGACCGTTGTGTGGCGGCTGGCGTTGACGTAGAGATTGTACCGGGTATCTTGCCGGTTTCTAACTTCAAGCAAGCGTCTCGTTTTGCTGCGATGAATAACGTAAAAGTACCAGGTTGGATGGCGAAGCAGTTCGAAGGCTTGGATGATGATCCAACAACTCGTCAGTTAGTCGGTGCTAGCCAAGCGATCGATATGGTTCGTACGCTAAGCCGTGAAGGTGTGAAAGATTTCCACTTTTACACGCTAAACCGTGCAGAAATGACTTATGCACTTTGCCATACGCTAGGTGTTCGCCCACAAGTCGCTGCGCTTTAAGTAAAGTCTAGGAAGTAAAGCCCAAGCGCTTGTAAAAGCTTCTGGTAGTAACATTTCAAATCCTATAGATACAAAAAAGGCTTGGACTCTAAGAGTTCAAGCCTTTTACGTTTCTAGTTTCTAGTTT
>NZ_JBFRVX010000058.1:0-1301 GCF_041475345.1 Vibrio sp. 10N.222.48.A3
TCATTTATAGTGATGCGGATAGTTTTAGTAACATAGATCGTTTTACTGACGCAGATAAGCTTTATTAACGTAGACTGTTTTTAGTGACTCAGATAGGTTGTAATGTGGTGAGTTAAAAAAAGTTGTTCGTTTTAGGTATCAAGCCCCTCGCAAACATCTCAACAGAATAATCACGACCAGAAGTACGATTTAGGGTCTTTTTCTATTTCAGACAAAATAGCATCAAGATCCTTCGATTGAGGTAAGTAAGGATAAGGCCCCCAATTTACTGAATCGGTTTTTACATCACCTTCTAGCGGCACCATTACCAACCAACATGACAGTGACTCATCAAAACTAACGCAGGCGATCTCATTTGTGTAATCGCTATGAGATGAGTCGAGCAGATAATGAGCCTGAGAAAACAGCACACCACCCTCACACTCTTCATAAAGGGACTTGCCTAGCTCGACAGGTAAACTGCGATTTCGAGATGTACAGAGCTTCTCAGCTCCAATTAAAAGACGATTCAGTTCGATATGAATGACGGACATAACACCTCTTGTAACTTCATAGAAACTTCTAAGTAGTGAATTCCTTTGTTTAGCTTAGGACTCAACCAACATTTTAGCGAACTAGCGCAAACAAAATACCCGTCCTGCTCCCAGAAACGAATCCTGCTTTTGTAAACCTAACTCGCTTTCACTCATCAAGCTAATAGCGACACATTGAGCGGATAGAATTTCACAAAATTGTCATATAACCGACCTATCATAGCCGGCAAATGTTATTAACTAGGAGTTGTTTATGTTACGAGTCGCGCTTGCCTCTCTTTTATCCTTAGCCCTGTCTTCTCACGCTGCTTTTGCACAAGAAACCAATATTTCGGGCTCCACTTCGGTATCACGTGTGATGGATGTATTGGCTGAGGAGTACAACAAGACTCACCCTGATAACTATATTGCGGTTCAAGGCATCGGTTCTACAGCGGGTATTACCATGGTCAATAAAGGTGTCGCTGATATTGGTATGAGCTCACGTTACTTAACTGACCGCGAACAGGGCGAAAAATTGAAGGTATTTCCAATTGCCTTTGACGGCCTAGCCGTCGTGACTAACCGTTCAAACGGTGTAAGCAACGTTACACGTGAACAGCTATTCGATATCTACAAAGGAAAAATCACAAACTGGAAAGCCATAGGTGGTGCGGATCAACCTATCGCAGTTGTAACTCGTGAAGCTTCTTCTGGTTCACGTTACAGCTTCGAGAGCTTACTTGGTTTGACAAAAATCATTAACGACCGTCTAGTGTCTGACATCAA
>NZ_JBFRVX010000059.1:0-4099 GCF_041475345.1 Vibrio sp. 10N.222.48.A3
AACTAACGCAGTCGATTGGCGAGTGTTAAGTGCGAACGAGATAGGACCAACCAATTGAACGCCTTCAGGGCTTAACACTTTTAGGTCGCTAGCTTCAATATTGATGCCTTGAGCCGGATCGAGCTGAGTGTCGCCTGATTTAACCTTAGTGATGTCGGTTTCTAAGAACTCGACAATACTTTCGGCTGCGCCAACCGCTTGTTGCTTCGCGTGGTAGAAAGTACCTAAGTCACGCAGAGGTTGGTAAAACTCTGGCGCCAAGATAAGGATGAACAAACCTGCGAATAGAGTAATGCCAACACCGTAGTGACCGAAGTTCAGTTCACCGATGTAAGTGAAACCAAAGTAAACCGCGGTCATCGCGATAGAGATCGACGTGAAGAACTCAAGTACCGCAGAAGACAAGAAAGCGATTTTCAACACATCCATGGTGCGCGTTCTGAACACTTCAGATGCACCTTTAAGTACTTCTGTTTCAGCGTTGGTGCGATCAAATAGACGAATGGTTGTCATTGACTGCAAACGGTCGTAAAAGTGACCTGAAAGACGCTGCAGCGCTTTGAAGTTTTTACGGTTTGCATCGGCCGCTTTCATACCAACAAGTGCCATGAACATCGGCACCAGTGGAGCCGTAATCAAGAAGATCAGTCCTGCTGCCCAGTTTATTGGGAACACCACAACCAAAATAATGAATGGAATCATTACCGATAAAGACATCTGAGGAAGGTAACGAGAGAAGAAGTCTTGCATGTCTTCTACTTGTTCTAACAACAGCGTTGCCCACGTACCGGCAGGTTTACCTTTAATGTAAGCAGGGCCTAACTCACGTAATTTATCTAGGATGAGTTGCCTGATGTAGACGCGGATTTGTTCACCACAGCGATAACCTGCGATTTCACGTCCCCATGTACAGCCAGCACGGCCAACGACCGATAATGCCAAGCCTGCGAAATGACCAACCAGTTCAGATTTATCGACATTCTCGATGATCAGCTGGTGAAGAATAGAGGCGAGAAGAGCTGCTTGAGCAATTAAAAACACGCTTGAAAGTACGCCAAGGCTAATCGCAATCATAAGCCAGCGTTTCGCTAACTTACTCTGTTGCTTAAGCCACTTGTTCAAGCTGCGTTGTTTTTTCTTATCCATTATGAAGGCTTAATGATAATTATTATTTGTTGAGGGCGGCTAGTATACAAAAGAAAGCCCAGTGGATATACCACTGGGCTCTAGGGATTTACAACAAAATGTGATGACGCCCTGCATCTACTGAGGCGAGAGCACCGATAATCAAATCTGCAATCTCAGATTTACTTATCGTTAAGGCCATCTAGGAAGCGCTCAGCATCCAGTGCAGCCATACAACCTGTACCAGCAGAAGTGATTGCTTGGCGGTAGTTGTGGTCCATTACATCACCTGCAGCGAACACGCCTGGGATGCTGGTTTGTGTTGCGTTACCTTCAAGACCAGACTGTACGATGATGTAATCATCTTTCATGTCGACTTGGCCTTTGAAAATTTCAGTGTTTGGTTGGTGACCGATAGCAATGAATGCGCCCATTACTTCGATATCTTCCGTTTTGTCAGACTGAGTATCTTTAATGCGAACGCCAGTTACGCCCATATCGTCGCCTAGAACTTCGTCTAGCGTGCGATCAGTGTGAAGAACAATGTTGCCGTTCTCTACTTTGTCCATTAAACGTTTCACTAGGATCTTTTCAGCGCGGAACGTGTCACGACGGTGAACTAAGTGAACTTCAGACGCGATGTTAGACAGGTAAAGTGCTTCTTCAACAGCGGTGTTACCACCACCCACAACTGCAACTTTCTGGTTGCGGTAGAAGAAACCATCACACGTTGCACAAGCAGAAACGCCACGGCCTTTGAATGCTTCTTCAGAATCTAAACCTAGGTACTTAGCCGATGCACCCGTTGAGATGATCAATGCATCACACGTGTACTCGCCAGAATCGCCTTTAAGGCGGAAAGGGCGGTTTGATAGATCGACTTCGTTAATGTGGTCGAACAGGATCTCTGTTTCAAAGCGCTCTGCGTGCTCTTTCATGCGATCCATCAGTGCTGGACCCGTTAAACCTTCAGCATCACCCGGCCAGTTTTCCACTTCTGTTGTGGTTGTAAGCTGACCACCTTGCTGCATACCGGTAACCAGTACTGGGTTTAGGTTTGCACGAGCAGCGTAAACTGCAGCTGTATAGCCAGCAGGGCCAGAACCAAGAATCAATAAATTACAGTGCTTTACGTCGCTCATGAGGACTCCGAAATTGAA
This sequence comes from Vibrio sp. 10N.222.48.A3, assembly GCF_041475345.1. Taxonomy (NCBI): domain Bacteria; kingdom Pseudomonadati; phylum Pseudomonadota; class Gammaproteobacteria; order Vibrionales; family Vibrionaceae; genus Vibrio; species Vibrio sp. 10N.222.48.A3. The sequence goes on from NZ_JBFRVX010000059.1 coordinate 2,286, forward strand.
ATTGTTTTTATTTATAATCGCTTAGGATTGTATGGAAAATATGGAGGCAATAAAAGGTTAAACAAGGGCTGAAGTGTAATTAATCGTTATAGTTTATTATTGTCAGCTCTGCTCGCACCAATACAACGGTGGTTTGACACCCAATGAGTCAGAAGATTGTTCTGGTTAAATTCTAAGATCGTAGTCAATATTAGTGGGCCACTACAGATATAGCCGTGACCACTGAAGTTGCTTGATTTTAGCCAAAATCAAGATCATGCTCGGTGACATGAAAATAACTCTATCCAATGAATAAAAAATTATGTTGATTAACCAACACGATACAACTCGCGATGGTATCAAAGCTGTATTCAATGCTAGTAACGGTTAGAGTCCTGAAGGAATTGCCGATGCACTGCTTACCCATGAAACAACGGTTAGACAGCATCTCAAAGACAATTCACTATCGAAGAAGCTCAAGCCTAAAAATGGTGGTTCAAGAAGTTACTTATCTGAGCAACAACCCCAAAGCTTGATTTGACACCTAACCGTGGGTACATATCATCATACGTAGAAGATTATTGCTCATGTTTTAACTGCTTATCGCGTGCAATATAGTGTTGTCGGGATGAATAAATGGTATCAGTTACAAAATGCCGAAAGGCGTGCCTCATAAGCTTGATGAAAATAAACAGAAAGCATTTATTGAGGCTTATGAAGTGCTCAAACCATCACCTTCAAGTTGATTTGACTGGTACTTCCACAAGTGGGGCTTGTGAAAGTACCAGTCAATATTGGTTACGGTTGTATTGGTGGAGGTGCTTGGAATAAATCATCAAGTGAATAGCGTTCAACAACTGTGACAAAAACGTAATCCGGTTTCCATTCTTGAATTAACTGTTCGAGCGCTTGTGTACCTAAAAGTTTACTCCAGTTTTGCTTCAAGATATGGCTAAAGGTAGCTGTCATATAAGGAGCTAAAGCGTTCCCGTATGAATCACTTAACCATAATACTTTTTTGTTATTGAGTGCCTTTGGTGTTGTGATTAAGTACAGGTCATCCCTATGCCCATATAATGGTGCTGTGCCTTTGTATACCACCGAATCTTTGTTGTAATCACTTATGATATGACTTAACTGTAAATTGTTTGCTTCTGTTATTGGATTAGGATCAGAATATAGACTGCCAACTCGGAGAAATCTTGTAAGGTCACCATGGATATATGAATCATTCCGTATGACATTACTCCAATTAAGAGGAGGTAAAACTAGGCCTTCATTATTGATTCGTAACATAAACTCATTGAAAGCAACTCCCGCACCGTAATAATTCCAATGCGTATCAGTCTTGTAGTATAAATCTTGAGTATTTATAACGTCAGATATTGTATGCCTGATGTCGATGTAGATATCATTGTCATACAGCGTATGCGATATCGATTCGCTACTGGTTTTTGCCCATAGAGGTAGATATTCGTTGTAAATTGTACTCTTATTTGGCCCGACTAATATTTTATAGTCTGTAACACCGTTCTTTTGAAAGTACTTTTTCCAGAGTGTCTGTGATTCTATGATTACTGATGAGCGTTCCTGAACTTCTACAGTTTGAAAGCCTGTACGGTAAGCTGAAATTGTTTTTTGGTGGTCATCGCCTAAAAAGAACCACCCATCTTTCCCAACAACAACGGAGTTAGGTTTGATGCTTACCCCTAGAGGAACTAAATATGGGTTTATTTTCCCTTCAATAACATCAAGTGAATAAAGGAACTTTGTATTAGTTAGATTTTCCTTTGTAAATCCACCTGAAAAAATATTTACAATCGGCAGTATTGATA
>NZ_JBFRVX010000060.1:0-1048 GCF_041475345.1 Vibrio sp. 10N.222.48.A3
ATCAGTATCAGTATCAGTGACCGTGTAACGTTAAACAAATTTTTGGGAGTACCCGCTAGTGAACCAGCAATCTGGACAAGGCGAACAAGATGAAGTGGTTGTTATTGAGGAACGCGATAAACGTAGTCAGCTCTATATCGGCATTGCTGCGGTTATCGGTTTGGCGTTAGGCGGTTTAATCGGATCTACAGTCACGGCTTCGAAGTGGGAATCCACTTATCAGGTACTAGAAACTCGTTATCAAGAACTGCGTGATAGTAAAACTCAGTTGGTGACATCAGTTGAAGAGAAAGTGGCAAAAGTTGATACCGAAATTGATGCGAAAGTAGAAGCTGCTCTAGTGAAACAGGCAGAAGAGCATCAAAAAGAACTCCAAGATTTAGCGAAACAATCTGCAGTTTTAGAGAAAGCAAACTACTCGTTAGAGCAGCAGTTAAACGAACAGAAGCAAACGTTAGAACAAACTCAACAAAATAATCAAAAGTTGAGCCGTCAAGCTGATATGCAGTCGACCCTTTTTGAACGTTCGCGTGAGCTTTTCCGCAAAGAATTACAGATATCTCAAGAGCTTGAAAAACTCGAGAAAGAAAGAGATGACATCGAACAGAATCTTGGTTCTTTGAAGAAAGCGTGTGATGTTTTCTTAGATGGTACGTCATGGGATACAAAATCTGACGCCTGTGAGAAACAGGATAATGCCAATTCCCGCTTAAGTGACATCAGACAAATGATTGAAGTTCACACCATGGATATCAAGCAGATCAAGACTCTCACTGAAGAGATGGGTCTATAAGCTGAGCGCTTAATATAGCCATATCACGACTACTTGCAGTAAGAATTTGAACGCCCACATCGCACACGTGATGTGGGCGTTTTGCGTTCTCACCCCCTAAATGGCTAAGATGCGCTTTACATTGTTATTTCTGAAATTAGTGATTAGATACGTAAAATTGATCTTGATATGTGCTTTGTTGGGTAGTTGGTGACTTTGCACGCATATTTACACGCCAGAAAATTAGCATAATTGTTATGTTCTAGGATGAATATG
>NZ_JBFRVX010000061.1:0-3537 GCF_041475345.1 Vibrio sp. 10N.222.48.A3
GGGTTTAAAGATACTTAATTTCAATTAATTTTGGTCGTTAAAATTATGGTTTTTCTTATAAAAAAGAGTGCGTTGCTATGAAAAATGAAAAGTCAGTGAAAACAATTCAAAAAAAATCGAAGTTTAGAGACTATTTACGCTATCTGCGGATTAAATTTAAAAGGTATAATTTTAAAAGTGGAAAAAATAAAAATGCATCTCTCGATGTGAGACACCTTTCTGACCATTTAAAAAAAGACATTGGTATATATGATAAAGACCACTAACATCATTAATATCTCTTCGTACTCTTGTCTTACTCGTTGTGTCACAAAGTTTAGTTGCACTACATGCGCACTGATTTTTAGAGGCAATTAGGCTGCTGTCTGCAAAATGTCTCCCAAAAAGATAATCCTTCAGGATTATATGAGCTGTCCATTTTAATTATCGACCATAGTTCCACTCCTACAAGGGTGGAACTAGCTTCCTCATCAGGTTTCCATTCCGGGCACTGATACATCTTACCTTGCCAGTGACTTTGCTCAACGATTAGACAATGGTCAATATTGTGTAGAGACAGATAGAAAAGGAGTACTTCTTTGATTTCATCATCAATGCTACAGGAATACAACGTTCACTCGATAGAAGCAATCCGGTACTTGATAGCCTGCTAAGTCAGAAACTGGTGATATTCAAATGGGCTTGTATGCTCTTGGGCGGATAACTTGTGGTGATTTTTACATAGTCAATAACATAGATATGATTAATAACCAAATCTCCACTTTATTGTCATCCTTCAAGCTAAAAAAAGGGGAAACCAAAACATGTATCTAGCCTCATTCATAGCTTTGGTTGGCTCGCTCTTATTTACATATTTCGAGATACCACTAGGTGTAATGTTCGGTGCCCTGATTGCTCTTTTGTTAACGGTAAAAACAGGGTTTACTCTAGCTCTTCCCAAAAGCACATTGACCGGAGTACAGTTAATCCTTGGTGCCACAGTGGGCTCAATCGTCCCTATGCAGACTCTTTCCAAGGGTTATCCGATATTACTTTTTGTGGGACTCGTCCTTTGTATGTCCGCACAAGTTCTCACCTCGTATCTCTGGCTTTCTAAGCGAGAGAAATGGTCAAAATATGAAAGCCTACTTGGGGCGGTCCCGGGAGCGATGGCCGCGGTTCTTGTCATTAATGAAAATCACAATTCACCTTCTAGTAAAGTGATTTTCACTCACACAGTTCGACTCATTTTCTTAATCATAGCTTCCGCTCTTCTTGTCTCAGCGGACAATTCACCAGTTCCTGGGCCGGCTATTTCCTTAGACAACCTTTGGATACTTCTCCCACTTTTCCTCGCCTACTTTTCAGGTTTGCTTCTCGATAAAATTGGTACTCCAGCACCGTATATGGTGACTGGGATGTTAGCAACTATGTTTGTGAACTCTGAGTTACCGTCATACAACTTTCTTGTCCCGACAGAGCTTGTTTTTATTGCAACATCCGCTCTAGGGGCATTAATTGGGATTCGTCTAAAAGATATAACCGTTGTAGATATCTTCTCTTATGCGCGAGCTGGGATTATTGCTACAACGTTAAGTCTTACAGTCACAGTTGTTTTTGCATATATATTCAGCAAGCTAATTGATAAGGAGTTCATCGTACTCTTGATGTCGTGGGTTCCGGGCAGTGTGGAGTCTATGACTGTCGCTGCCATTTATCTTGGACTAGAGCCTGCATTAATAATGCTTAGTCATATCATTCGCATGATAATGCTTCATTCTATCCCTCTCGGCTTCAATATTTATAAGTATTTACGGAGACAATTATGAAATGGGACATTGGTGTTGGCTTGGTTTCATTAAAAAACCTCAGTTAAGACTGGTTTTTTGCTTTTTCCATTCCTAATAAGCTCTTTTCACTTAAATGCATTTAATTTACCTATTGAAAGAAATTCAACTGGAACTTCCGTTCTTCAACGGTATCCAGTCTGTACTTTGTAGTATTGAAGAGCGGAGTTACGCTGCTTCTATCTAAAAACATCAGAAACAATAAAGCTTGAGAAGTACAATATCCTCTCATCATTTTTTGCTTTGAACACATTATTCATCATCGGTAAATCTATCTAATTTCTATTTAGACCGTCAACCTCCTTCGGTAATCACACCACTCCCAAAAAGTGAACACTAAGGCGATCTTTTCCCAGAGCACACCCAGAGCACAGTCCCAATGCATGGCGGCATAACACGTCTCTGGACAAAAGTTTGTTAGGCGATTTACTCTATTTAGACCATTACGTATTAGAAAAAATATAGGTATTACACGATATATTTTGGTTATCACTCCTCAAGGTATGCTCAATATTTACACATAGAAAGACTGTGCTATTCAATAGGCAATCTCTAAACATCGCCAGCAACCACGACATCATAATGTATGGGTTCGACGTCATATCATGGTGAGAGCTGCGTTAAGTTGCTTAAACAATGGTGGGTGATTAAAAATATCAGTCATAGTACGACTAGGTTTATGGATTTAGAGCGTACTGCGGGAATCGCCCCCGCATCATCATCTTGGAAGGCTGAGGGTAATAACCATTAAACGCTGTACGCTTTGCGTTCATATTCCTTGATAATCAGTGGGGTGCTTAGTCAGTTTTAGCCTAGAAAGCCAAATCAGACTTGAAATGGACATCCACATAGTATTTCATATGCTCGGAGCGACAATACCCGCTCCCCAAAGGACGCGAACCGAAGTAGAAAAAAGAGATATTACATACGCCGAATCAACCATTTAGGGATTGGTTCTACGCACCCATCAATCGAGGCTCACTTCTGTGGCCAATTCAACTCGACCACAATAAAAGAACATTATGAAGAGTAAAAGAAGCAGACTTCGAGATCATGAACTGGAAGCCAGTTTATTCAAAAACCGAGCCGTGTTTGCTTTCGTATGTATTGTCTTTCTGGCCGGGCTGCTGGTTCTCAACATTTATAACCTGCAGGTGACAAAACATCAGTATTATCAGACACGCTCTAATTCTAATCGTATCAAAATCATTCCTTTGCCGCCGACCAGAGGGCTGATTTATGACCGCAATGGCGTCCTTTTAGCAGAGAATGTGCCAGTGTTCAGCTTAGAACTCGTGCCAGAAAAGATAAAGAATATTCCCAAAACGATTGAGAGACTCCGTGAAATCATCGATATCTCTCAAGAGCAAGAAGAAAGGTTTAATACAAACCTCAAACGGGCACGACGTTTTAGTTCCGTGCCTCTGTTGGACAACCTCAATGACGAACAAGTCGCCAAATTCTCGGTCAATCGCTATAAATTTCCCGGCGTGGATGTCATGGCAATGCTCAAGAGACATTATCCCTACGCCGATATTTTGACCCATTCACTCGGCTATGTAGGACGCTTGAACGAGTCGGACCTCAACAGGTTCATCAGTGAAGGGAAAGAGCTCAATTATAAAGCCACCAGAAACATCGGGAAAATTGGCATTGAACGCTATTACGAAGACATGCTCCATGGCAAAGTGGGCTATCAAGAAGTCGAAGT
>NZ_JBFRVX010000062.1:0-1175 GCF_041475345.1 Vibrio sp. 10N.222.48.A3
TTTTAGCATTTTTCTGAGTGTCGATACCGCTTGCGTTAAGCTGGAGTCGTCCACCTCAAAGCCTTGGTCTCGCCAAACATATTCGTGTAATTCGTTACGAGTGATAACTTCATTGGGTCTTTCTGACAGCATCAGGAGAATGCGGCTTTCATTGCTGCCAAGACGTACGACTTCACCGTCGCTCATCTGATCAACAAGTGAGTTGCTATTTGGGTCAAATACGAACCGCTGTGCGAGAATAAACTTTGTGCCGATATTGCTCATTGAACTCTTCTATTTTGGATGATTTGGGGTGCGAAATAGACAAATCTCAGGTGAAGTTCTGTTAATTCTTCACCAAATCATGGCTTCTTTTATGTTCTTTTATATTTATAACACTCAAGGATAATAAAAACAGATCAAAAAAACAGTGTTTTTATGCTTTTTGACCTTGAATTTACATTTGTCATCCTCATGTTAATGAACATAAGAGAGGCATAATGTGCAACGCCCCTATGATTATTCAACATAAAGTATAGATGTTTTGGAGTAAAAATGAGCGAAACGGCAACGCAAAATAAAGAGACTCGTGGCTTTCAATCTGAAGTAAAACAACTACTTCACCTAATGATTCACTCACTGTATTCAAATAAAGAAATCTTCCTACGTGAGCTGATCTCTAACGCATCTGACGCGGCTGATAAGCTTCGTTTTCAAGCGCTATCAAATGGCGACCTTTACCAAGGCGATGCTGATTTAGGTGTGAAACTTTCGTTCAACGCTGAAGCAAATACTTTAACGATCTCTGATAACGGCATAGGTATGAGCCGCGACAACGTTATTGAGCATTTAGGTACTATTGCTAAGTCAGGCACAGCTGACTTTTTCTCAAAGCTGTCTGAAGACCAAAGCAAAGACTCTCAGCTTATTGGCCAATTTGGTGTTGGTTTCTATTCTGCATTTATCGTTGCAGACGCAGTGACTGTTCGCACTCGAGCAGCTGGACTTGCTAATGACCAAGCCGTGCAATGGCACTCTGCGGGTGAAGGTGATTACACTATCGAAGACATCACGAAAGAATCTCGTGGTACAGACATCATTCTTCATATGCGTGAAGACGGCAAAGAGTTCTTAAATGAATGGCGTCTGCGTGAAGTGATTGGTAAGTATTCTGATCACATCGGTATCCCTGTCTC
>NZ_JBFRVX010000063.1:0-503 GCF_041475345.1 Vibrio sp. 10N.222.48.A3
CTTATCCCCTTGCAGTGAGATCTGGCCGAGTTGGCTACTCAATAAATCATCAACGGTGATCTCTTTATCCGCCAGAGGGTGGTCTTTGCTCATCAATAACCGATAATCGCGACTGATTACGAACATTCGATACAAGTTTTGTTCAGAACTTAATGGTTCATGCGTCGACAATACAAAGTGCGCATCACCTGATAACAGAGGTTCAAAGTGTCGCTTAGGAATCGAGTCGATATCGACAACCATATTCGGCGCTTGCTTGCGGATTTGTGCCACGACTTTTGGCAAAAGGTGTGAAACCTGAGGAACCAAGCCAAAGAACCGAACGGTACTATTACTCGTCTCCGGTTCAAATACGTCTCCATGGACCAATTTCTCAAGGCGTGTGAGCACAGAATTGAGGTCTTGCTTGATGACTTCTGCTTTCGGGGTTAGCTCATAACCATAGGCTGCGCGGACTAACAAGTCATCGTTGAATACCGTTCGTAGTTTTTGTAGTGAACGAC
>NZ_JBFRVX010000063.1:1225-13557 GCF_041475345.1 Vibrio sp. 10N.222.48.A3
GTTTTTGTAGTGAACGACTCACCGTCGGTTGGCTCATGTCCAACGCCAAGGCTGTGTTTGATACGTGCTTCTCTTCAAGAAGGTGTTTAAGAATAACGAGTAGGTTAAGGTCGACCTGGGCAAGATTCATTATAAGGATATTCAAAATACTGAAGATTCAATATGCGTATAGTGCTATTTCCCCAGAATTAATACAATTGATAATCACTCTTACTTTGATGTCATACAATGTGAAGTGCCGAATTTGATGCTAACTAAGTTTTTGAAAGGCTTATTTGGGTGACTTTAGACACAAAAAAAGAAGCCAAATGGCCTCTCTTTACCCTATTCACTCTCGCTGCTATTTTCGTTAGCGCTCAACACTCGGCGAATAATAAGCGTCCAACAGTGAAATGAAATTCCCTCTATCAAGTTCGCTAAGTTGATTAATGCCAGCCGCTGCTTTTCTTCCTCCACCAGTTACAAAGCTAGAGCAAATTTCATCTGCGCCTGTTCTATTGGATAGTGGTGCTCTTAGGCTAACAGTATAAGATTCGCCATCTTGGTTTTTCGTTAATACTGCTTGCGCTCGGTTTGGATCTTGATTCACGATCTCATTGCCAAATACACCGCTGATACGTCTTGCCCAAGTCTCACCAGGCAGTTCAAACACACGTGCGAATACACTTTCATACGCAGGGGCAAGGTTTGATAATTGCTGGCGGTCATTCTGGTAAGCAGCTCGTAGTCGATAAAACACCGAGTCTTTGTCATCCATAAGATCGAACGGGTTCGGATATTGATAAAGGTTTTGGTAGAGCTCAACTGGCGTGAAGTGCAAATCGCTCAGTGATGTACCGTAGCCGTTGTAATTAACCAAGGTACCTAGCTCTTCTAAGAACTCAATTTGTGATTGTTCGAATCCATTTTCATCAGCTAACTGTGCGGCCACTACTTTTAAATTATCACCAAAGGCCGCCGCGATTGCCCAAGCTACGAGTGCACCATTTAGCTTCTGGTTAATCAGTAAACTCGTGCAGCTCTCTGGAGAGGTGTCTATCAGAGTGTCTAAATGCTCAGAGATTGGCACGTCCCCTGTTCGATGGTGATCGCAGTAAAACACATCGATGTTGGCATCTAACAGTGAGTGCAATGCTGGCAGGTTCTTCTCCATCGACACATCAAGAACGGTAACGGAAGAGACATCATTTGGATTGCCCGGCTCTATGATTTGACTGGCAACTTGAGAAACCAATTTAATATCACGCTTTACACCGGTAACGAGTACGCTTTTTCTTGGTTCACTTAATCGCAGTTGTAGCAACGCGATGATACCGTCTGCGTCTCCATTGAATACGTCGTAGTGCATGCTGTTCCTCTTCCGTAAGATTTAACGTTTATTTGAAACGCGCCAAAGATATGGCTCACGTCAATGCGTTCGTTCATCGTTAGTCTGTCATTATTTTAGTTTTATTCCACAGATACTTAAGTCTATTTTGTAATGCCTTATTCTTATTTCTATCGATTCAGGAACTTGCCTATCCTTCAGGCACAAAAAAGGCGCGAATAATTCACGCCTTTGTTTTCTATGAACTCACGCCTTGGGTTTCAAATACTTAACATATTTGGTTTCTAACTTGCTCTAGCAGTCTTATGACGTCTTGAACTGTGCTACCGCTTGATCCATATCGTTCGCTTGCTCAGCTACTTTATCGACTTCGACCAAGCAATGCTGCGCCGAAGCGTTGTTATCATTCGAGATGGTATTCAACTCAGTAATTGAGTCACTTACTTGTGTCATTACCGCACCCTGCTCTTCAATCGCTGAAGCAATACGTTCTGAGTTGCCTTGAATGCTTTCCATATCACTCAAGATCAGTTGCAAGCTTGCATCCAGTTCTTCTGAATCTTTAAGTGTCAGCTGGCCTTGTTGGTTACACTCGCCAATCTCTGTCATAGAAGCATTCATTTGGCTCTGGATTGCAGTGACTACACTGGTGATTTCAGTGGTTGATTGGTGCGTTCTGCTTGCTAACGCTCGGACTTCATCCGCAACAACGGCAAAGCCACGACCTTGCTCACCAGCACGAGCGGCTTCAATGGCTGCGTTTAATGCCAATAAATTAGTCTGTTCCGCAATACCTTGGATAATGTTAACGGCACTACCAATTTGATCGACATGGTGATTCAAAGAACTAATCGAATCTTGGCTACTTGAAAGGCGTTCAGACAACTGGGTAATGTTATTTATAGTATCGACCACCACTTCACGACCTTTGTCGGCATTCACTTTCGCTTGATGAACGCCTTCAGCGGCAACCGATGTACTTTCTGATATCTCCCCAATAGTCAGTACCATCTCTTGCACTGAAGTTGTCATTGTTGAGGTGTGGTTTGCTTGAACTTCGAACTGTTTGATGACCGACTCTAGCTCGTCATGCATGCTCGACGTACTTTGTGTCAACTGATGTGACTTAGATTGAGACGTCGCAATCAACCCTTCAAGCTGGTCTAGCAGTTGATTGAAGTATTCCGCCCCCGTTGCCACGCCCGACTGGAACTCTTCACCGCCATAAAGTTGTAGCCAGCTCGCGTATGGGTTGCCTTCTAATACGGTATCACTGCTTTCTAACAGCGCTTTACCAATCACGGCATAACCAAGTGAACACGGAGCCAATGCCGTATATAAGTCGACAAGATCACCCGTCATGCCTGCATCCAGAACGTAGCGTGTGTAAGCAACTGTGCCGAAATCTTCAGATTCGTTTTCTAAATCCGATTCGGTTAAACCCCACTGACCACAGTAAGTCACGTGGTGAGAGATTTCAGAATCTAGCAGAGCATGAACACTTGGCAGTGCACGGCGCATATCAGCCAGTGTCTTTGCCTTATAAATTGCCAATGCATAAGCACGGGCATACTGCTTTAAAAACAGAAAATCTTGCTTCAAGTAATGCAGAAAACACGGCTGAGCAAGTGTGCCGTTTGCTAGCGTTTTAACAAAATCATGCTCGGTGTAGTCTTGCCAATCTTGCTGACAGGCTTGGATTAAGTCTTGGTATTTCATGAGATTCCTTAGTCAAAAGTCGGTACGTAATCAGCGGCTTTTGGTAGTGATTTGATGATGCCTTTGTCGAACATGAACTGTGCGTAATCATCGTAACGCTTCATATCCACTGCAGAAGGGCGAAGTGCAAAACGAGTCAGTGTGTCGTTCCATGCGCGTTGGTTAAGCTCGTTATTCAACGTATCTGGTGAATACGCCACAAACTCACTCCATGATTCTTGCGGGTGGTTCACAATGTAAGTGGTTGCTTGCTCAAGTGCTTTGTTGAACGCTTTGATTGCTTCGTCGTCGTGTTTCTTTGCGTTCGCCACAAAGATCAGCTCGTCGTAAGCGGGCACGCCGTGCTCTTCTGGGAAGAACGCTTTCGCTTTAAAGCCTTCAAGAGCTAGTTGGTTGGTTTCGAAGTTACGTAAGCCACCCCAAATTGCATCTACCTTGCCCGATGCCAATGAAGATGAAAGTGCCCAACCGACATTGATGGTTTGCACGTCGGTAAATGCAACATTTTCTTGAGCTAGCATGGTGCCGATGGTCGCTTCTTCGTTACCCGCAATCGCAATACCGATCTTTTTGCCTTTCAGATCCGCTAGTGAATCGTTCTTGCCATTATCTAAAACCATCAACGTATTCAGTGGCGTCGCGATAAGGGTTGATGCACGAACCAAAGGAAGACCCGCTGCTACATCCATGGTTAAACTTGGTTGGTAAGTTACCGCTAGATCGACTTTACCTGCTGCGACCAATTTTGCTGGCGTGCTTGGGTCAGCCGGCTCTTGGATTTCAACCTCTAGGCCTTGGTCAGCAAAGTAACCGCGCTCTTGAGCAATCACAATTGGGCCGTGGTTCGGGTTCACAAACCAATCCAACATCAATGTCAGTTTCTTTTGTTCAGAATCCGCCAATGCATGACCTGAAACTAGCGAAGCAAGCAGTGCCACTGCACCTACCAATTTGGTATTTTTCATAGTTAACCTTTCCTTTTGAATATTATTATTGTGTGTATCGAGCTAATTTTTAACGAAGTTTTGTTTAGATAAATAGCGTGAGCGAAGCTTTATTAAACAAGTGTTATTGAGCGAACCATCACTGGTTCTCCCAAGGGATAGCTTTTTTGAGTAATTTGTCTGTGATGAAGTAGAGCGAGATAGACAGCACCGCCAAGATGAACAAGGCTGCAAACATCTCATCAATGATCATGCGTGCGTTCGCTTGCAGCATTAGGTAACCCAGCCCTTCACTCGAACCCACCCACTCCCCGACGACCGCGCCAATTGGGGTAATAACCACCGCCACACGAATGCCAGACGCTAATGTTGGCAGCGCAGCAGGCAGTTGGATATAACGCAGCAATTGCCATTTCGATGCGCCCATCGTTTTGGCAAGATCAAGATAACCAGTCGGTGTATTTCGCAGACCGTCGTAACAACAAGTGGTCACGGGGAAGAAGATAATGATCGCCGCCATGACGACCTTTGATGCGATGCCATAACCCAGCCACAGCATCAATACTGGCGCAATCGCAAACACAGGGATGGCTTGGCTAGCAATTAAGATAGGCAACAACCAGCGTTTCAGCGGTTCGAACATCAACATCTGTAGGGCGAAAAACAGCCCCATCGACAAACCGAGCAATAGACCAAGTAAGATCTCCTGCGCAGTCACCCAAGTGTGTTTGAGTAGCACATCGTAACGTTCAATAAGTTTTAAAAAGACTTCTGCAGGCGCTGGCAGAATGAAGCTAGGCATCTCAAAGATAACCACCACCATTTGCCATAAACCGAGAATCACAGCACTGCTGATAAGCAAACGCATAACGGGATTCATCTGACGAGGGCGCTTAGTCGTGATCTGTGTGTTAGTTGAACGCGCCACAGCTTCGCTTCGCGTTAGATCATTCATAATCACGCTCCAACTGATCTAAGATCGCTTGTTGTAACTCAGCACATTCACCGTCTAACACTCTTGGTGTCGCTGTATTAGGCACAGACAGTGACTGTGCACTCGCCGGAGTGCCTTGCAACACATACAAGTTATCCGCCAAACGCACCGCTTCTTGTGGATCATGAGTAATCAACACAACGGTTTTATCTCTTAACAGTTCACAAGCTAAGCTCTGTAACTTATGTCTTGTTACCGCATCCAGCGCAGAGAAAGGTTCGTCCATCAGCACAACAGGTTTGTCTTGCATTAAGGTGCGAGCCAAAGCAACACGCTGGCGCATACCACCAGACAACTGATCCGGCATAGTAGACGCGTGATCAGCCAAACCAACAGCAGCGAGCAACTCTAGTGCTTGATTGGTTTGCTGTGCTTTATCAAAAGCTGGATTTTGAAAGCGATGACTCAGACATACATTGTCGATAACCGACAACCACGGCAGTAACAAGTCCTGCTGCGCCATGTAAGCGATGCGATCCGTTAAAGGCAGTTCATCAGAGGTTACCAATGTGCCCTGCCACTCTACCTTGTCGTCCAACAAGCCCGCCAGATAACGCAATACCGTGGTTTTCCCGCAGCCACTTCTACCCAACAATACCGTCCACTTACCTGCGTTTAAGCTAAGCGACAACCCAGACAAGGTCGCGTGCTCACTGTCGTTATAACGTAAAGAGGCATTGCTGAGTTGAACGCCAATCGTATTAACGGACATTACCGTGCCCAGCGAAGAAGTGATTTACAGGGCCATGGCCTTGACCGACTTGCAACTCATCAGCGTGAGCAATTGCGCGCGAAATGTATTGTTTTCCTAGGTCAACAGCCTCTGAAAGCGTGTTGCCTTGAGCCAAGAAAGAAGCAATGGCAGATGAGAGCGTACAACCCGTGCCGTGGGTATTTTTAGTAGGAAAACGCTTCGCGCTAATCAGAGCAGATGTGGTTGGCAGAATCAGTAAATCGTTACTGTTCTCATCTTTCTCCAGGTGGCCACCTTTCAAGAGAACGGCTTTAGCACCCAGTGCGCGTAAGTCTTCAATCATGCCCTGCATTTCAGCTTCGCTTTCAGGTACTGGCTTGCCTGTTAATGCAGCACCTTCTGGTAAGTTAGGAGTAATGATATCTGCCAGCGGAATCAGCTCTTGTTTCAGCGTGGTGATAGCCGAGTTTTCTAACAGCAGATCACCACTTGTCGCGACCATGACAGGGTCAATCACTAAGTGTTTAGGTCGGTACTGCTTAATTTTGTCTGCAACGACTTTGATGATTTGCGAATCAGCCAACATGCCGACTTTCACTGCCACGATATTGAGATCAGTAAAAACCGCATCTAACTGGCTAGCGACATGGTCGAGTGGAACAGGAAAAATAGCTGACACGCCTTGAGTGTTCTGGGAAGTGATAGCGGTAATCACAGAACAAGCAAAACTACCGGTGGCAGACATGGCTTTAATATCAGCTTGGATACCTGCACCGCCGCCACTGTCAGAACCCGCGATGGTTAAAACAATCGGAGTATTCGTGCGAATCGTGTCTTCAGCAGAGTGCTGCTGTGTTGAGGATTTTGGTGTTGAGGCTTTTGGCGTTAAATCTTTTGAAATAGAACTGTGTGTCATTGTCGCTCCTACTATCTTACAAGACGTAGGAGAACGAACACCGATCGAAGGAGAAGTCGCATTAGGCTCATGAAAGCTTTCATGGGTGCAGACGTAGATCGAGTGCTTATAGTTCCCTACGCCAGTGTTAACTGAATCAGGTTCAACGGGTCTCGACTAACGATCTCAGCAAACACCAAATAAGGTATGTGCCCCCCGACTATTGATAGCGATAGTAACAGCACTCTCACAACTGAGATACTCATTTTATTCAATTATACTAATTACGCATGAATAAATTTCAATTAGGCAAAACAAAACAAATACTTATAACGTTCCTTTAGATGGCTTCGACTGTACAAACAAGCACAGCACAATCAGAGACATACCTAACCAGCCTGTAAAAGGAATCAGCTCACCGACAACACAGACGGCAAGCACCGCTGCGACTACTGGTTCAAACAAGGTCAGCAGATTGGCACTGCTCGCGGTCACGTGGCGTAAACCAAAACTGAACGCGATATAGCCCAAGCATTGTGGAATTAACGTCAGATAACTGATGACGAATACGTTGGTCTGTGAGGAAAACAGGTTATTACCAGTAAACCAGAGCGTTGGCAGCAACAGCATTGCACCGAGGCCAAAAATACTGCCCATCGCCGCTTGTGACTTAATCCCTTTATCAATCAGTGCTTTGGTCGCCCAAGAATAAATGGCGTAACACAACCCAGCGACCAGACCTAAGCCAATACCTAACAGCTTGAGATCATCACCGGATTCATTCGCCGATGAAGATTCTGAAAACACCAACAGCCCAATACCTACCACACCAATCGCAAAGCTAGTAAGCCAACGTTTGTTGATATTATTCTTTTTGCTAATAAGACACTCTAACAGTGCAGAAAAGAAAGGTGCGGTAGCAATCGAAACCACGGTACCGATCGCCACGCCTGATAATTTCATTGAAGAATAGAAAGCTAAAGGATAGACCGCTAAAGCCAAAGCACTCACTGTCAACAGCTTCTTGTTCTGCAAAAGTTTGTCGAAAGCGAATAGTATCTTTCGATACGCCAAACCCGCTTGCATTAGACCACCGACGCCCATAGAGAAAGCACCAATCGCTAATGGGCTTAGATCAGGTGCAAAACTTGCGGCGGTGCCTGTCGTGCCCCATAAAATAGAAGCAAACAAGATGACCAAAGTGCCCATTTGGAATTCGTTAACGCGATTGATGGCAAGATTCATTTCTATTATCCAATTTTCAGTTCTGAAATAGATAATAGTGAAGATTGATATAAGTTAGTTTGCTAAAAGGACGCTATTGTTGTTTCTAAAGACTCTCTTTCATTGAGCCTAGAAACGCCCTTGGAGACATCCCAAAGTGCTGAGAGAAGCGACGACTGAAAGCAGAAACATCACTATAACCCACGTTTTCAGCAATCAATTGAACCGGTAAATCGGTATGGGTTAACAGGGCTTGAGCTTTCTCCATACGATAGCGAGTGATGTATTTAAGCGCACTGATACCCAAGCACTCTTTGAAGCGTTTTTTGAATTGAGTGGGACTCAAACAGGCCGTTTCTGCAAGTTGTGGAATAGAGAGAGGTTGGGCGTAATTATCCGCTATCAATCTTTGTACCGCACGGATTCTTGGGTCGATGCTCTTGCTAACTTGTTGTTGCTCTAACAGCAGTGAAAACACATCTAAAACTGATGATTCAAGGCCACTATCGACCTGATATTCCAGCTGCTTCTCAACAAACAGCAAGAAGCTCATCAAAGGTGGCGTTATCGTGAAAACCGAGAGCTCATGCTCTAACAAGTGCTGCGGCAACTCCGCCATATCCGCGACAATAAACCGTGCGGCTTCATCCGCTTTAAACGCATGCGCAGTGGTTACCGGAATTACCACACATTCGCCCACGGCCACTTTGCCGACATACCCCACCATTTCGATATTAATACTGCCTTGGATCGGCAATACTAATTGATGATGGTCATCATGGGCATGGGTATTAAATTGCTTGGTGTAAGATCGAATGCTTAAGCTAGATTTCATAATCAACGCCGGAGTAGATCGGTTCAGAACGAGTTAAAACACGAAACTACATGATTTGAACAAATGAGTCACTTCGGGTTGGCATTTGTTAGTACCCTAACCTATTCTAATGGCGATCAAAAAAGCCGCTCAAGCATCAATCACAATGCTCAAACGGCTTTTTATTAGAGTCTAATTAGCGCTGCCAAGAGCCGTTAGCCAAACCGGCTATCGCTCATGAGCTCAATCGCCATATCACACTAGATTATTTTTGAAGTTGCTCTTTAGCCGCTTCAACCTTAGAAAAATCTAGGCCAAGCTCTTCAACTGCTTCTTTGATTAGCGCAGGGTTTTGCATTACCTGACCCATCAGCATTTGAAGTTTGTCTTGAGGTAAACCAAGTTGGCTGATTGTCGCCATTGCTGCAAGAGGGTTCTCTGTCAACGTCTTGAATATCTCGCTGATCTGCTCGTCGCTAATATTGTTCTCTTTCAACATTGCTAAAATCGGGTTCATTTTTTTGCCTTTGAAACACTAAATTAAGTAGGAGCACAGCATACCATCTAGCTGTGCTCGATTGTACTAACAAGTGAAGCTTTGGTTTAACGCGAACTGTGCTTTTCCCAAACGCAAATAATGCTTGGGCTTAACGAGATTCCAATGGGTAAGAACGGTAGCTCCACATGCCATAAGTTCTTAGAGCATCACGGTAGATACCTAATAGCTCACCACTGCTCGCTTTCTTAAGATCTTCTAGCGGCTTGTCTGGGTAAGAAACCGTATCGAAGGTAATGCCCTGAGGACCCGTTTGCCAGCTAGCGATCTCAAACAGAGTTTGACCACGACGAACATGGCTCGCTGAGCTAATAATGGTCGCATGTTTAATATCATGACGAGCAAGCGCATAGCTACTGAACATGGCATTACCTACCGTGCTGGTCGCGTAGTTCTCTTCAACGATGCGGTCTTTGCTTACCCCTTTTGAGATAAGCCAATCCGCCATTAACTTGCCTTCTGTCTTATGGTTCTTAGGCACGCCGCCGGTTAACACGATCATCGCGTCTGGGTTCGCTTTCGACATTGCTAATGTCGTTTCAAGACGTTCAATCAAGATTTCATGCATAGAACCATCAGGGTTAAGCGCGTAACCCAAAGTGACGATGGCACCGTGCTCATCCAATAAACCTTTCTCCGCCGACTCTTTCAACGGTGTTTCTAACACGCGGTCGACCGTTGCAAAAATACGTTTGATGTCTTCTGCTTTGCCCTTGTTCAGGCTTTCCAGTTTCTCCATGTGCTTGTTGGATTCACTGTCATTGCCTTCAAATCTTTGCCAAACCGCAAGATACGCATGCAAGTCGACATCGTCTGGCGCAACCGTCAATGCTTGCTCAAACAACTCAATTGCTCGCTCTGCATTCTTGTTGTAGATCTGAGCGTTCGCTGCCGAGATCAGCAGGTCAGTACGGTAAGGTTCTAACTGGTACGCTTCTAACAATCGGTTGGTCACAATTTCCATGTTGCTTGGCATTTTAGCCGTGAAGCCCGCGTGAGAAATTCTTGCCGGAGACTTAAATGCCTGCAACGCATCAAGAAGTAGTTGGTCGACAACTTGTCGCTTAGTCACCAACTGCGCGTAGTCCGCAGAAGCCTGTACAGCACCATCGTTAGCAGCAAAAGAATAAGGTGTTGCGCCAAAGGCTAGCATGCCACCAAGAGCGAGGGCGATAATGTTCTTTTTCATGGAAAGATCCTGTGTCGTTAAGTGTTCACATCAGATTTGTTCACCAATGTAAGTCCCTAAGATTAAAAAACCGTGAACCACACCAGAATCTCCGAGGTTAATATTCATTTGTTGCATAAGGTGTGGCTGCAGATCACGATTTTATGTGCCAGAGTAAGCTCAAATATCCAGATAGCTTCGAGTTATGAGGAGCTCCTTTAATTACTTTGGAATATTTAACTTCGAATCCCACCTGCCTATTCCATCTAAATTCGTAAGTTTCGAAGCTCAACATCAAACTTAAATGTGCATTTTATGTTCATTATTTCAGCAGCTTAAAATGCTATCTCTCTACAAGTCGACGCTAATTCACGTTTACACAGCCAAGTTCAAAAGGTACAGAGTGTGATATCAAATCAGTCAATTCACAGAAAATTCAAAAATCATTTATTGAACGATCGTTCAAGTGATGCTTTAATGAATCACCAATACAAGGAGTTACCCCATGCTTAAGTTCTATTTTCACCAAACACCCAACCCAATGAAGATCGCTCTGTTTCTAGAAGAGACAGGCCTAGATTTTGAACTTGTTCCTGTCGATACCTTAAAAGGCGAGCAACACACACCGGAATATCGTTTGATCAATCCAAACGGCAAAACGCCCGCGATTGAAGACGAAGGACAACGTGTATTCGACTCTAACGCCATCCTGCTGTACCTATCTGAGAAAACAGGCAAGCTAGCTGGTCAGCCAGAAGACAGAGCAGAACTGCTCTCTTGGATGATGTTTATCGCGAGCGGCCTTGGTCCATACTCTGGCCAATCGGTACACTTCCGTCATGCAGCGCCAGCAGGCCTAGACTACGCTGTGAACCGTTACCTACGTGAAGCACAACGTCATTACGAAGTGTTAGAAAAGCATATGGAAGGTCGTGAATTTATCGTCGGAAATGAGTACACCATTGTCGATGTCGCTGCATGGGGTTGGATTGATAAAGCACCTTTCGTGCTTGGTGAAGAAGGCCTAGAACCTTACCCGAATTTGAAGCGCTGGTTTAACGCAATCAACACTCGCCCAGCGGCACTGCGTGCTCGCGAAATCGGCAAAGACGTTGAATTTAAAACCGAACGTGATGAAGAAGCGAAACGAGCACTGTTTCCTTCGAATTATGCAAAGTAGAAGTAAAGTCTAATGATGAGGCTCGGTAGTGTTCTACTGAGCCTTTACCCCCAATTGTTACTGAATTGCTGACAGCTATTTCTGAAAGACATCAACCATTGAGCTAATATACAATTACTTTCAACGATGAATTTTATTGTAGTCGCCAATCCAACATCATACTCAATGGACACAACGAAAGCCCAATTAGTCCATGTTTCTTTTATTTACAATTCGCTTAACTAGCTCATCTTCGAGAATTTTTCGTGCGACTCCATCGGCATCAATCAAAGCTTTTGCAAGATCATTGATATCTTGTTCAGGTTGCTCTCTTTTCACAACACCGTAAAACCGTAACAAGCGGCAAGTTACAATGGTAAACTCACCCTTTTCACTCAATGGTCTATAAAAATCTCCAGGAGAAATTGCATTTATATGCTCGTGGTAGAAATCAAAATGAGGGTGAATAATTTTATAGTCTTGAGAAGAATTAGGAAAACGGCGGCGATCGGGGTTAACAAGAACTTCCTTTGAACTCTTAGCTCCATTACAATCTTTACATGCAACACAGAGATTTTCAGGTTCAAACATAAATTGAACCTTTTTATCTTTTGGAACTATATGCTCAATATCCCATGCCATCCCATGACCAACAGGATATGTAATTGCACAGTATGGGCACACATAGTTCTGTTCAACCTTGTAATGATTTTTTATGGACAATTTAATGTCTTTAAATTCATCATCCCCCCAGTCAGTTCCGTTTTTTTTATCACGCTTAATAAAATTATCAACTAACTCTAACTCACCTTTCGTGTATGTTACTGGGTTATCAATC
>NZ_JBFRVX010000064.1:0-1198 GCF_041475345.1 Vibrio sp. 10N.222.48.A3
TCCTAGCATCTCTACCAACTATCAAACTTTGCCTAGAAGCTGGCGCAAAAGTTATGGTTACTTCTCACCTTGGTCGTCCTACTGAAGGCGAGTACAACGAAGAGTTCTCTCTAGCTCCTGTAGTTAACTACCTAAACGACGCACTAAACTGTGACGTTAAACTAGCGAAAGATTACGTAAATGGTCTTGAGCTAAACGCTGGTGAACTAACTGTTCTTGAAAACGTTCGCTTTAACAAAGGCGAGAAGAAGAACGAAGAAGCTCTTTCTAAGCAATACGCTGCACTATGTGACATCTTCGTAATGGATGCATTCGGTACAGCTCACCGTGCTCAAGCGTCTACACACGGCGTTGGTACTTACGCTCCTGTAGCATGTGCTGGTCCTCTTCTAGCTGCTGAGCTTGAAGCGCTTGGTAAAGCAATGGACAACCCAGCTCGCCCACTAGTGGCTATCGTTGGTGGTTCTAAAGTTTCTACTAAACTAACCGTTCTAGAATCTCTTTCTAAAATCGCTGACCAACTTGTTGTTGGTGGTGGTATCGCGAACACGTTCATCGCTGCTGAAGGCCACAACGTAGGTAAGTCTCTATACGAAGCTGACCTAGTTGAAACAGCTCAGAAGCTAATGAAAGAGTGTGCTATCCCAGTAGCGACTGACGTTGCATGTGCTAAAGCATTCGACGAAAACGCAGAAGCTGAAATCAAGCACGTTTCTGAAGTTCAAGACGACGACATGATCTTCGACCTTGGCCCTGATTCAACTGCAGCTCTAGCTGAAATCATCGGCAACGCGAAAACTATTCTTTGGAACGGCCCTGTAGGTGTATTCGAATTCAAGAACTTCGAAGCGGGTACAGCTGGTATTTCTAAAGCAATCGCTGATTCTGAAGGTTTCTCAGTAGCGGGCGGTGGTGACACGCTAGCAGCTATCGACAAGTTCGGTATCAAAGCAGATGTTTCTTACATCTCTACTGGTGGCGGTGCTTTCCTTGAGTTTGTTGAAGGCAAAGTACTTCCTGCAGTAGCTATGCTTGAAGAGCGTGCTAAAGCGTAATTGATTTAGAAAGGCGAGGTACGAATCTCGCCTTTTAACGTTTGCTGCATATCACACTTATTTGCTAGAATAGCGGAAGTTGTGAGCAAACGATTGCAAATTTTTAAACTTAAGTTTTTTATCTTAAAACGAATAGAATAAAT
>NZ_JBFRVX010000065.1:0-2925 GCF_041475345.1 Vibrio sp. 10N.222.48.A3
GCTCTTTATCTGTGCCTCCACATCTGCTTGTTATCGCTTATAGATAACTAGTCAGGGATATACTTTCCTTCGGCTACCTGCCAGAACGCTCTAATCAATGGGTTCTCAAGTTGAGATCGTTTACAGCAGACACCTAATTCAAAGGGTTTGATTGGTTCTATTTTTAAACGATCGACTTTATCTCTCACTGGGCTGTTGTTGATTACAACGTCTGGAGCGATACCAACCCCACAGCCAAGAGCAACCATACTTACGATAGCTTCATGACCTGATACCTGAGCGTAAATGTTGGGCTTTATCTTCATCTTTTTGAACCACGCGTTCGCACGTTCTCGTGCAGTACCTGCTTCTGGGATGATAAAAGGCACTTCATTCCAGTTTGGTTTCTCTGATTGCAGCTGCTGGCTAAAACTACTGACACCGGATGGGATGATGACTGACAGTGGTATATCGCTGATGGTTTCGAACTCTAATCTTGAGGGAAGAATGTCTGGTTTTGCTGAGATAGCAATATCAGCCTCATCATTTAGTATCTTGTCGATGGATTGCGCTGGGTCACCAGTAGAGAGCTTAAACTCAATATACGGATGAATAGCCCTGAATTCAGTAATGAGTTCAGGAAGGTGACTGTAGCTTGCTGTTACGGAACAGAAAATGCGGATCTCACCCTTGAGCTCCTGTTCTCCGCCTTTTAGGTGGAGATTATATTGCTGCCACTCGCCAACGATGCTCAATGCCACAGGCAACAGATGTTTCCCTGCTGGTGTGAGGTCAACACTTCGATTATCCCTGATAAGCAGTTCTTGCCCTGTTTCTTCCTCAAGCTTTTGTATTTGACGACTAAGGGCAGAAGGACTGACGTGCATAGCAGCTGCTGTTTTGCTGAAACTCTTGCTATCACATAAATGTATAAATAATTGTAGAGATTTTATGTTCATGTTTTGCGATCATTTCCATGTTGCATTTATTGCAATAACTAATTGTGAATATATCACTTTCAGCAACGGAGTGTCTGTTTTAGTATGAAGTCATTCGATAGAGAGATATCGACCTTACGGACTTATTTTTAAAGGAGTGCCCTACAATGGCTAACTATTTCAATACATTAAACCTTCGTGAGCAACTAGACCAATTAGGTCGCTGCCGTTTCATGGATCGTGAAGAATTTACGACTGAAGCTGAATACCTTGAAGGCAAGAAGATCGTCATTGTTGGCTGTGGTGCTCAAGGCCTAAACCAAGGTCTAAACATGCGTGATTCTGGTCTAGACGTATCTTACGCTCTTCGCCAAGCTGCAATTGATGAGAAGCGTCAATCATTCAAGAATGCTGATGAAAACGGCTTTGTTGTGGGTAGCTACGAAACGCTAATCCCTCAAGCAGATCTAGTTATCAACCTTACTCCAGATAAGCAACATACAAACGTTGTTGAAACAGTAATGCCCCTAATGAAGCAAGGCGCTGCTCTTGGTTACTCTCACGGCTTTAACGTTGTTGAAGAAGGCATGCAATTACGTTCTGACCTTACCGTTGTAATGGTTGCACCTAAGTGTCCAGGTTCTGAAGTTCGCGAAGAGTACAAGCGTGGCTTTGGTGTACCAACACTGATCGCTGTTCACCCAGAAAACGACCCTAAAGGCGAAGGTTGGGATATCGCTAAAGCTTGGGCTGCAGGCACTGGTGGTCACCGTGCAGGTTGCCTAGAGTCTTCTTTCGTAGCTGAAGTTAAATCTGACCTTATGGGTGAGCAAACTATCCTTTGTGGCATGCTACAAGCGGGTTCTATCGTATCTTACGAGAAGATGATTGCTGATGGCATCGAACCAGGCTACGCAGGTAAACTTCTACAATACGGTTGGGAAACGATTACTGAAGCACTTAAGTTCGGTGGCGTAACTCACATGATGGACCGTCTATCTAATCCTGCTAAAGTTAAAGCGTTTGAGCTTTCTGAAGAGCTAAAAGATCTAATGCGTCCGCTTTACAACAAGCACATGGATGACATCATTTCTGGTCACTTCTCTAGCACTATGATGGCTGACTGGGCGAACGATGACGTGAACCTACTAGGCTGGCGTGAAGAGACTGGTGAAACTGCATTCGAAAACTACCCAGCTTCTGACGTAGAAATCTCAGAGCAAGAGTACTTCGATAACGGTATCCTTATGGTTGCTATGGTTCGTGCGGGTGTTGAGCTAGCATTCGAAGCAATGACAGCATCTGGCATCATCGATGAGTCGGCTTACTACGAATCTCTACATGAGCTTCCACTAATCGCAAACACAGTTGCTCGTAAGCGTCTTTACGAAATGAACGTTGTAATCTCTGATACTGCTGAGTACGGTAACTACCTATTCGCTAACGTAGCAACACCGCTACTACGTGAGAAGTTCATGCCTTCAGTTGCAACAGACGTAATCGGCCGTGGTCTAGGTGAAACATCTAACCAAGTTGATAACGCTAAGCTAATTGAAGTAAACGAAGCTATCCGTAACCACCCTGTCGAGTACATCGGTGAAGAGCTACGTAGCTACATGAGCGACATGAAGCGTATCGCTGTAGGCGGTTAATTAGTCGCTTAGATACTGATAAATTTGTAGAAAAAGCGAAGCAGTATCACTAACTCCTTACAGGTTGGAGTTATAAATAAGCAACACAACATCTAATAAAAAGGCTTGGTCGCCGTTGACCAAGCCTTTTTGCTTTTAGTAACAAAGTCTTAAAAATCAATAAAATGAACATTGTTTGATAAGTATTCGTCGACTTTCAGTCCTTGATTGAGCTTCAGAAATACAAAAGGGTTGGTGTTTTCACACCAACCCTTTCAGTTTGCTTTCTTTTACGCTTATTTGTCGGCAATCTTCGCTTCTAAGTCCGCTAGCTTTTGTTCCATTTCAGTCAGCTTTTGGCGAGTGCGCAGTAGTAC
>NZ_JBFRVX010000066.1:0-7919 GCF_041475345.1 Vibrio sp. 10N.222.48.A3
GTCAGATAACGATGTGCACTGAGATGAAACATCGCAACACCGCAAAAATGAACTGGCTCAAAGAGAAGAATATCGGCATCAAACTAGCAAAGTCAGACTACAAACAGGTGCTTGTGGCTTACTTAGATATTCATAAACGATGTCCGATGATCAAGAACGTATGTATGAATACGATAAAATTGCTCTCTGTTATTTGGCCTGATTCAATGGGTGCAAAACAAGTGCTAACCATCATCAAGCAATGTGACGAAGTGATCACACAGCTTTATACGATTGATGAGCTGACACAAAACAACTATCAAAACTATTACCGAAAGGCGCTTCTGGCATGTAAGCAAGCAGACTTGGCCTGGAAACAAGCAAACAATACTTCCGAGGCTGCCTTCTCATATATGTAGCTTCTATTTAAACAACGTCCGCATACAAAAAAGGCTTTGCCATTACAGCAAAGCCTTTTAAATATTCTAACAAGTCAGATTAATCTAAATTTGATTAACCAAAATTGGCATTAGCCGATGTGCGTTACGCCGCCCATGTATGGTTGAAGTACTGTTGGGATAGCAATACGGCCATCTGCTTCTTGGTTGTTCTCAAGAATAGCAACCATAGTACGACCAACAGCAAGACCAGAACCGTTAAGTGTGTGTACAAGTTCAGGTTTCTTCTCGCCTTTACGACGGAAACGAGCTTGCATACGACGCGCTTGGAAATCCCACATGTTTGAACAAGAAGAAATTTCACGGTATGTCTCTTGTGCTGGAACCCAGACTTCTAAGTCGTAAGTTTTCGCAGAACCGAAGCCCATGTCACCCGTACATAGAATCACTTTACGGTAAGGAAGCTCTAGAAGTTGAAGTACTTTCTCAGCATGACCTGTTAGCTCTTCAAGCGCTGCCATTGAGTCTTCTGGCTTAGTAATTTGTACTAATTCAACTTTGTCGAATTGGTGCATACGGATAAGACCACGAGTGTCACGACCGTAAGAACCCGCTTCAGAACGGAAACATGGAGTGTGAGCTGTCATCTTAAGTGGCAGTTCAGCTTCATCAGTAATCGTGTCACGAACCATGTTCGTTACCGGTACTTCCGCAGTAGGGATAAGCGATAACGTCTTAAGCGGTACATCACTTACTTGCTCAGTTAGCGGGCTTGTGTGGAACAAGTCTTCGCCGAACTTAGGAAGTTGACCAGTACCGTATAGGCTATCGTGGTTCACTAGGTACGGTACGTACATTTCTGTGTAGCCGTGCTCATCAGTGTGAAGGTCCAGCATGAACTGAGCAATAGCACGGTGTAGACGTGCGAATTTGCCTTTCATCACGATAAAACGAGAACCAGAGATTTTAACTGCGCTAGCAAAATCAAGACCGCCAGACATTTCGCCAAGATCCACGTGATCTTTCACTTCGAAGTCGTAAGTCTTAGGTTGACCCCAACGAGAAACTTCTACGTTGTCGTCTTCATCTTTACCATCTGGCACTTCTGCGTCAGGTAGGTTAGGAATTGACATTGTGATCGCTTCTAGCTCAGATTGAAGCTCAGCCAATGTTACTTTAGCTTGGTCTAGTTCTGCGCCTAAGTTGCCTACTTCTGCAAGGATACGCTCAGCTTCTTCATGGTCGCCTTTTGCTTTCGCTTGACCAATGGACTTCGATCGAGAGTTACGTAACGCTTGTAGCTCTTCAGTTTTCATCTGAAGGGACTTACGTTTTTCTTCAAGTTCACGAATTGTCTCTACATCAAGGGTGAAGCCTCGACGTGCTAATTTTGCCGCTGTTTCATCCAGCTCAGCTCGAAGTAATTTAGAATCCAGCATTGCTAATCCTATGCTTTAGTTATTTGAATATTCAGTAGATTGCTACTGAATCACTGCTAAACCCCTAAAACTGGTGCTATTTCGACCAATTTGTAACGATTTAATTGAATTTTTATGACTAGGTAACGATATCCAAAAAAGACTACTTTTCATAGCGTTTTTGTGGGCTTTTTGCGTCCAAATCCGCCAGATAATCTAGCTTCTCGCCAATTTTGGTCTCTAAGCCTCGTTTTGTTGGGAAATAGTATTGTGTTTCGCCCATTTCAGGCGGTAAATACTTTTCGCCAGCCGCGTAGGCACCTGGTTCATCATGAGCATAACGGTATTCCTGCCCGTAGCCCATGTCCTTCATCAAAGTTGTGGGTGCATTTCTTAAATGATGAGGCACTTCATATTCAGGAAGATTATGCGCATCCGTTAAGGCTTGCTTCCAAGCGGTGTAAACGGCGTTACTCTTTGGTGCACACGCTAAATAGACAACTGCCTGAGCAATCGCACGCTCCCCTTCTGCAGGGCCAATACGCGTGAAGCAATCCCAAGCCGACATCGCAACCTGCATTGCTCTTGGGTCAGCATTACCAATATCTTCAGAAGCAATCGCTAATAAACGCCTTACGATATACAAAGGGTCACAACCCGCCGCAATCATTCGCGCCGACCAATACAACGCCCCATCAGGGTTTGAACCGCGAATCGATTTGTGAACGGCAGAGATTAGGTCGTACCAAATATCCCCCTTATTATCGAAACGAGCAACCTTCTCACCAGCCACTTCCGCTAACAACTGCAACGTTATCGCTTTCTCGCCTTTGTCGTTGTCTTCTGCCATGTCATACAGCAGCTCAAGATAGTTGAGCGACATACGTGCATCACCGTTGACCAGTTCAGCGAGGCGATCTAGTACGTTATCAGCAAAATCAGCCGACACATCACCTAGGCCACGCTGTTTATCTTCAATGGCTTGGCGAATGACGAGAGAAATATCCTCTGTATTGAGCGAAGTCAATTTGTAAACACGCGCACGCGACAACAAAGCGTTGTTCAATTCAAAAGAAGGGTTTTCTGTCGTCGCGCCAATAAACGTAACCGTGCCATCTTCGATATGAGGTAGAAAAGCATCTTGCTGACTTTTGTTAAAGCGATGGACTTCGTCCACAAATAAAATCGTTCTACGCCCTGCTTGCTTGTTCTCACGCGCTTTTTCAATGGCGATACGAATGTCTTTTACACCCGAAGTCACCGCAGATACGCGCTCGACTTCTGCATTGGCGTAATTAGCTGCCACTTCTGCCAGCGTGGTTTTACCGGTGCCCGGAGGCCCCCATAAAATCATGGAGTGGATATGGCCCGCCTCCAACGCTCTGCGAAGGGGTTTACCTGGACCTAATATATGCTGCTGACCAATATACTGTTCAACAGTTTCAGGTCTCATACGAGCAGCAAGGGGACGAAAATCTTCGTCCCCCGCAAAATCTAAGCTGTAATTACTCAATTGCAATCTCTTGATTCGTTGATGGCATCAATACCTATCGACTTACTACCAAACGATCTGCCAGTTTGGATCAGTTTCTTTGGTCGTCGACCTCGACACCTTCCGGCGCCACAAAAGTAAAGCGGTCTGCAGCAGGTTTACCTAAGTCAACATTGTTAAAGGTAAACTCACCTTTTTGGCCGTCTTGTTCAATCACATTAAAGCCCTGAACAATGCCTTTCTCAGTGATGTTAATCTGGAAATCGCCCTGATTAGAGTCCACAGCCGTTGGCGTTAGCGTAAATTGGTTACCCGTTTGCGCAACATTGTAGTTATCCCAATCACTTGCTTGGTTACGAGTCAGCAATACAAATGGCGTTTGCGATGTGGCTTGTTCTTGCCAGTAAATGCTCACTTGTTCAATGAACGGACTGTAGTACCACAAGCTTTGACCATCAGAGACCAATAGGTTTTCATCAGGGAAAGTCGTTTCCCAACGGAACAAGCTAGGGCGTGCAATCTCTACTGTGCCCTCGCCTTCCATCACAACATCACCGTCAGGGCTGGTGACAACTTGTTTAAAGTCAGCGCTAAAACCTGCATTCAGCGACAAGCGGCTACTCAACTCTTCTTTCGGAGAAGCAAATACTGAGAAGCTCATAAATAAAAGTGCGAATACTTTTTTCATCAATAATCCTGTTAGAACATAAGTCGGTCATGTTTTGGTTTTGACCGACTGAATAGTTATGAGTTCCTATTGGAACTAATCTTTTGGTGGCGCGGGCGCCAAGACTTCTCGGTTACCGTTATGTCCTGGAGCACTGACAATACCTTGAGCTTCTAATTGCTCAACAATTCGTGCGGCACGGTTGTAGCCGATCTTAAATCGACGTTGCACACCAGAAACTGAACCACGACGTGAATGGACAACGTGTTCGACAACTTGATCAAACAGAGGATCGACTTCTTCATCGCCTTCCATTTTCTCACCTGGTAACAGTGTTTCTGGGGTTTGGTCGCCGTTAGTAATCTCTTCAATATAGTTTGGCTTACCGCGTGCTTTCCAGTTATTCACGACCGCATGTACATCATCATCAGATGCAAATGCGCCGTGTACACGAGTTGTGTGGCTTGAACCCGGTGGCAAGTACAACATATCACCCATACCCAATAATGATTCTGCACCACCTTGGTCAAGAATCGTTCGAGAGTCCGTTTTGGTTGATACAGTAAAGGCTACACGTGTCGGGATATTGGCTTTAATAAGACCCGTAATAACATCCACTGACGGGCGCTGAGTCGCTAGGATCAAGTGAACACCCGCCGCACGTGCTTTTTGTGCCAAACGAGCAATCAATTCTTCAACTTTCTTACCCACTACCATGATTAAATCGGCGAATTCATCGACGACAACTACGATGTAAGGCAGTTTTTCCAATAATGGTGCTTCAGGGTCCATGCTGTCGCCCGGTTTCCACAGAGGATCATGAATTGGGTGACCCGCTTCCGCAGCCATCTTCAATTTGTCGTTGTAGCCTTTAATGTTACGAACACCAAGTGCCGACATCAGTTTATAACGACGTTCCATTTCGCCAACACACCAACGAAGGGCGTTAGACGCATCTTTCATGTCGGTAACGACTTCAGACAATAGATGTGGAATACCTTCATAGATAGACAATTCCAACATTTTCGGGTCAATCATGATGAAACGAACGTCTTCAGGCGATGCCTTGTAAAGCATACTCAAGATCATCACGTTCACACCCACCGACTTACCAGAACCGGTGGTACCTGCAACCAGTACGTGTGGCATCTTCGATAAATCAGCAATAACCGCTTCACCTGCAATATCTTGTCCTAGAACAACGGTCGTTGGTGACGTCGCTTCTTGGAACTGAGGGCTACCTACCACATCGGAGAAGAATACGGTTTGACGGCTCATGTTCGGCAATTCCAAACCAACATAAGGTTTACCCGGTATTACCTCTACGACACGCACTGCCAATGCAGAAAGTGAACGCGCTAAGTCCATAGAAAGACCAGAAATACGGCTCACTTTCACGCCAGGAGCCAGATCGAGTTCGAATCGAGTGATGACAGGGCCAGGGAAGATATCAACCACATCTGCCTTTATCTTGTAGTCCGCTAGCTTCGATTCAACAAGACGAGCAATCGCCTCTAGTGCATCGCGGTCAATAAAGGTTTCACGTTTTTCAGGGTGGAACAACAGCTCAAGTGTTGGCAATGGCTCGGCAGGTTTGGGCAAATTCACATCTTGCTGTACCAAGAACGGGTTTTGTGTCGCCGCCATATTCGCTTGCGCTTCAGATACCAGATTTTGGAATGCTGCTACATCTTGGTCTTGGTCTTGGTCTTGGTGCGCAGACTCATCTTCCGTGACCTCTTCCCATGGAAGATCAACAGCAAGCTCTTCAGTTTGTTCGTTAGCTTGTTCAAACTCCGCATTACCTTGCTGGGCAGCGAAAGGCTCTTGTTGCTCAGTATTAACATCTTCAATCGATACAGGTTGGAACACTGAAGCTTGTTCATCTTGCTCTTCCGCCATATCAAACGGAGATGCTTGCACAGAAGAACCTTCTTCGATTGTTTCTTCTGTTTCATCCACTGGCGAAGCATATAAAGATTCAGGCTGAACGTCTTCTGCACCGAGTTCACCCTCGACTTCAGAGGAACTATCCGTTGCTGTTTCAGCACTATCAAAATCACTATGAGTTGGACTAACTTCCGCTTGTTCGTTTTGCATGTATTGTTGGTACGCAACCTGAGATTCATGTGCGTCAACTTGCTCTTGAGCCGCTAGATCATCTTCATACATTGCAGCATTCTCTAGCTGCTCTATCGTTGCATTCAACTGCTTCGAGCGCTCAATGCCCTCTTCCAAAGGCTCTTCTGGCGCTTGGTAAACAGGCGCAGCAGGGATCGGCTCAGGTTCAACTTCAGGTTGACGTTGAATATCAGACACTTCTTGAGCTGAAGCGTCTTGCTTCGCTGGCGCATCGACAGGCATATGAATATTGTAATGGCGCTTCGGCGACGCGGCACTGTCTAGCGCATTTGTAGCCTCGCCTGAAGACTCATTGGTCGCTGAGAAGCTCATCGCAGGATCTAGTAGATCATGCTCTTTTGATTCTTTGTTATCTTCTAAAGCAGGAACATCACGGTAACTCGGCTCTTGATGACGTTCTTCGATTAAATCGCGGTCTGCCGATTCTGTTAACTGAGGTTCAAGCAGCTCTTGATCTTGGCCGCGCGCCTTATTAACGGCTGACGTAAAGGATTTGATTGCACACTCGCCTAACCATTCAACAATACTTAACCAGGAAATGCCCGTTAATAGGGTAAAGCCAGCTCCCCATAAGAAAAGAAGAACCAACGTACTGCCCAGAACGTTCAGCGTTGGAAGTGCAAGACTTGTTAATACATCACCGACTACACCACCAGATGAAAAGTACCAAATATCATCGAAGTTGATATCCGCTAAACCACAGCTAGTAAGAATAAGGACAATCAGTCCAAGTAAACGAGTACCCCACAGCATGAAATCGATCTGCTCATCTTCATTACGTTTACGGAATAATACCCACGCAGCAACCGTCACCAAGATAGGTAAAGGATAAGCTAAAGAACCAAACACAAAGAAAAGCGTATCCGCCAACCATGCACCTACGTAGCCTCCTGCATTTTGAATATCACCACCCCAAGCCGTTTGCGACCATGATGGGTCAGCAGGGCTAAAAGTTAATAACGCAACGGCAAGTAGAATAGAGAAGAGAACACCTAGAATTAGGCTGCACTCTTTTAGACGTTGAGAACCACTTAAACGAGGAGACTGAGGCTCTTCACTCGTTTTAATGATTGTTTCTACTTTATTACTGCTCTGCTTGAACATAAACCAACTTAATAATTAAACGGGATAAAAACATCTCGAGCGGCAATAGCCGCTCGTTTCAATGAAACTACTGTTGATTTAACCATATCAAACAGAAAAACCCAATTCCAGAAAGCAAGAAAGCGGAACAAATGTCCGCTTTCTTTCATTTCACCAATTGTGATTAACGAGTTTTAATCACAAGTTGATTGGTTTGTTTCACTTCTTCCATTACAACGTAAGTTCGAGTGTCGTTTACGCCTGGTAGACGAAGTAACGTATCACCCAGTAGCTTACGGTAAGCACCCATATCAGATACACGTGTTTTTAGAAGATAGTCAAAATCACCCGACACTAAATGACACTCTTGGATGTCATCCAGTTTCTGCACAGCGGTGTTGAATTGTTCGAACACATCTGGCGCACCACGGTTCAACGTAATTTCAACAAACACTAAAAGTGAAGCATCAAGGTACTGTGGGTTCAGCAATGCTGTGTACCCAGTAATGTAACCTTGACGCTCTAAACGACGAACACGCTCAAGACATGGAGTTGGAGAAAGTCCTACTCGTTTTGAGAGTTCAACGTTTGAGATACGACCGTCTTTTTGCAACTCATTAAGAATGTTGCGGTCAATACGATCTAGTTCCTTGGACGGCTTCTTATAATTGTCTGCCATTTTTTATTCCACCTTATTACTTCCTTGCAAAAAAATATACTACAACTTTTTAATATTCAGT
>NZ_JBFRVX010000067.1:0-9888 GCF_041475345.1 Vibrio sp. 10N.222.48.A3
GAAGGTAAGAAAACGGAGCGTTTAGAGTGAAGTCTGGGTGAGCTGTTTGATTGCAGCCTGCAGAACTTCCCGTCAATACACAGCTGATGTACTTTTCAGCGTCTGCGTATGACAATAAAGAGTCGCTGTCACTTACAGCAATAAGACCATTGGCTGAATCTTGATAAGTGAAGTAAGGCGTGCCACGTGTATGTTCAAACACAGCTTTAGGGAGCATTTTGTCAGCGTGAACTAACATTGTCTTGTCGTTAGGGCGGTTGTTTGGATCGTTAATATCATACTGTCTCACCATGATTGAGCGAATGAATTGCCCATTTTTCGCTACAAATGGATTGGCATCAGTGCTGCCGCGAACAGTCCCTGATTTTTCTCCGAATGCTTTCTCCATATGAGCCAATGCTTCAGATTCACTAGTAATTGAAGTGACTCCCATCGCTGTCAGGAAGTCTGTAACAGAATCACGGTCATCTAGACTTAGGCTTTTCATCTTCGCTAACGTCGCTGCATCAGGTTCGCGCAGCGCATCTGGAATTGTCAGTACTTCATCAGAAGCGCTGCCAGATTGGTTATCTAAAGACTGAAGTAGAATTGCTAAATTTAGAGCTCGGTCGTATTTGCCCGCTGCTTCAAATGGTGTCAGTACATCACGGTTTGATGCTGCCCCTACTTTCAAGCCATTTTCACCACCAATGAAGAAGGTCACCGTGTCGTCAGACTTAGCGGTAAATTCGCCTTCGCTGTTTGTGATGCCCTTTGAACCAGAGCTAGTGCTGTAGTAGATACCTTCAACAGCGGCATCGATAAACTTGTTGGTTGTTGTGGATGGTCCTGGCGGTGTTGTGACACCTGAATTAGAACTGTCGCTACCACAACCTGTTAAAGCCACTGCAATCGCTGCTGCGAGAATACTCACTTTTTTCATTACTCGTACATCCTTCATGTATTAGAGCTAATTGTTTTTTTTATGCGTGTAATTTTATAGCGCGCGATTGTAGTTTGATCTTGATTCCAAGTTAAGTATGTAAAATGCTGTTCGGTTAATAAATATCCCAACCATACGGTAAAAAACAAAAAAAACCGACATAGGTCGGCTTTTGTATAATATTTCTTTGACTTACAGTGGTTTATCGCATGGTAACGAATTCTTCGCTGCCCGTTGGGTGAATCGCCACAACAGAGTCGAAATCTGCTTTGGTTGCGCCCATTTTCATTGCAACACCGAAGCCTTGAATCATTTCATCAACAGTGAAACCGATGCCGTGTAGGCCAACTACAGTCTCTTCTTCGCCAGCACATACTAGCTTCATCTTACAAGGTTGACGGTGCTGAGTGACTGCAGTGTACATTGCAGTAAAGCCAGACGTGTATACCTTGATGTTGTCTTTGCCGTATTGCTCTTCAGCTTCTTGAGTCGTTAGACCAATAGTGCCGATAGGTGGGTGGCTGAATACAACAGTAGGAACGAGCGTGTAGTCCATTTTTGCGTTTGTTTGACCGTTGAATAGACGCTCAGAAAGCTGACGACCGGCTTTAACAGCAACAGGTGTTAGTTCGATGCCACCTTCCATGATGTCGCCAACACAGTAGATGCCAGGAACGTTGGTTGCTTGGAACTCATCTACTTTGATGTAGCCACGGTCGTTTGTTGCAACGCCAGTTGATGCTAGGTTGATAGCGTCAGTTGCTGGGTGGCGGCCGATAGCCCAAATTAGGTGGTCAACGTTTTGAGTGTTGCCGTTCTCTAGGTGCAGAGTCAGCGTGCCATCTGCTTCTTTCACTACTTCTTTAGGAACAGAGTGCGTGTGAAGTGTTGGACCTTCCGCTTCCATTACTTCAACCAGTGTTTCAACAATCATTGGGTCGAAGCTGCGAAGTGGTGACTCTTTACGACAGAACAGGTGTGTTTCTGTGCCAAGTGCACTTAGTACGCCTGCGATTTCTACTGCGATGTAGCCCGCGCCGATAACAGCAACACGTTTAGGTTGCTCCATCAGGTCGAAGAAACCGTTTGAGTCGATACCGTGCTCTGCGCCAGGGATGTTTGGAATGGTTGGACGACCACCTACTGCGATCAGGATGTGATCTGCAGTGTAGTGTTCACCGTTAACTTCAACGGTTTTTTCATCAATAAACTTAGCAAAGCCTTTGATTACGTTTATTTTGTTGTTACCAAGAACACGATCGTAAGATTTGTGGATACGACCAATGTACGCTTGGCGGTTTTCAACCAGTTTGCCCCAGTTGAAGCCTTTTACGTCAACGTCGAAGCCGTAGTCTTTTGAATATAGGTTGATCGCTTCAGCAACTTGAGCACCGTGCCACATAACCTTTTTAGGAACACAACCAACGTTTACACAAGTACCACCAAGGTCTTGAGCTTCGATAAGTGCAACTTTTGCACCGTGCATTGCTGCGCGGTTAGCTGATGCGATGCCGCCTGAACCGCCGCCGATACAGATGTAATCAAAATGAGTCGCCATTACTTTCTCCATTTATTGAAGGCTGTGGGTACAGTGAGCGCACTGAACACCTACGTCCTATAGATTCTTAAATTGTCTAATTATTATATTGAGGGCAGATCGGTTGAACTCAATCTCCCTGTTTAAAATTTATTCGTGTACGTCACAATCTGCTGAATATTCGTCAGAGCATGACGTTAAGTTCGAGATTACTCGGGTACGATCCACTCTACTTTGAAGTGACCGGTTGCCGGCGCAATTGCTTCCTTCAAGAATGGAAGAATTTCGTTCATTTGGCTTTCTAGCTTCCAAGGCGGGTTGATAACAATCATGCCTGATGCTGTCATGCCACGCTCATTGGTGTCTGGTGATACGCCAAGTTCGATTTGTAGAATCTTGTTGATGCCTAAGCCTTCAAGTCCTTCGATCATGTCTTCGATATCACAGCGGTTTACCACTGGGTACCAAATTGCGTAGATACCAGTTGCCCAGCGTTTATGGCTTTGAGCAATCGCAGTCACAACATCACGATACTCTTTTGCCAGTTCGTAAGGCGGATCGATTAGCACCAAACCACGACGCTCTTTTGGTGGCAGGCTGCCTTTTAAGCGTTGGAAGCCATCTTCTTTATAGATAGACACCTGACGATCGCGGTGGAACTCTTGCTCAAGCAGCGGGTGGTCTGCAGGGTGAAGTTCGGTTAATACCATGCGGTCTTGGTCACGTAGGTGCGCACGTGCTACACGTGGTGAACCTGGGTAGAAACGCAGTTTTTCGCCATTGTTGAGTGCTGAGATAGACTCAAGGTAGCTTTGAATGTCTTCAGGAAGTTCTGTTTGTGCCCAGACGCGTGCAATACCTTGCTTGTATTCGCCCGTTTTTTCAGACCATTCATGCGTTAAGTCGTAACGACCTACACCAGAGTGAGTGTCATGGTAAACAAAAGGCTTATCCTTCTGTTTCAAAGAATTAAGAATAAGGCTCTGTACGATATGCTTTACCACGTCGGCATGGTTGCCCGCGTGGAAGCTGTGGCGATAACTTAACAAATTAAACTCTCGTAACACTCTCGAATTAGAGTGTGGTTAGTGTAGGTGGGGTTAATTTGACTATTATAACCCCCAATGGACCATAAATTCT
Organism: Vibrio sp. 10N.222.48.A3; assembly: GCF_041475345.1. NCBI lineage: Bacteria > Pseudomonadati > Pseudomonadota > Gammaproteobacteria > Vibrionales > Vibrionaceae > Vibrio > Vibrio sp. 10N.222.48.A3. The sequence continues at coordinate 3,600 of NZ_JBFRVX010000067.1, forward strand.
CGAACAATTCAGGAACAGCTGTTCGCAATATGCAGTTAGTTATTGGTTCTACTATTGAAATTTGCCTTCATGGACACTATTTAATAACTATTCGCAGGTGATTTTTTAGGGCGATCCTTAGCCTGATGACTGTAAGACGACCTCATTACAAAAAAGACGAAAGTCTCTAAAGCCAAAGGAATGTTTATATGTCTAATCCGCTATTAACCTTCACGGACTTACCTCCGTTTTCACAGATCAAACCTGAGCACGTTAAGCCAGCGGTTGAGCAAGTGATTGAAGAGTGTCGCAACAAAATAGAACAAGTACTTGAAGGTAATACTTCACCAAGCTGGGACAACCTCGTTGCTCCGATTGAAGAAGTGGATGATCGTTTAGGCCGCATTTGGTCTCCTGTAAGCCATATGAATTCTGTTATGAACAGCGACGAACTGCGTGACGCTTATGAGAGCTGCCTACCAGTACTTTCTGAGTACGGCACGTGGGTCGGCCAACACAAAGGTTTGTTCGAAGCGTATAAAGCGATCAAGGCGAGCGAAGCATTCTCGGCATTAAACCAAGCTCAACAAAAAACCATCACTGACGCACTGCGTGATTTTGAATTATCAGGCATTGGCTTACCAGCGGACGAACAGCATCGCTACGGTGAGATCAGTAAGCGCCAGTCTGAGCTAGGTTCTCAATTCTCAAACAATGTGCTTGATGCAACCATGGGTTGGAGCAAGCAAGTTACAGACGTGGCTGAACTGGCTGGTATGCCTGAATCGGCATTGGCAGCAGCACAAGCCGCGGCACAAGCTAAAGAGCAGGAAGGTTATCTACTGACTCTGGACATCCCTTCATATCTACCAGTGATGACGTACTGTGATAACCAAGAACTGCGTAAAGAACTGTACGAAGCCTACGTAACTCGCGCTTCAGATCGCGGTCCAAATGCTGGTAAGTGGGACAACACTGAGATCATCACTGAACAACTTAAGCTGCGTCACGAGATCGCACGCATGCTTGGCTTTAGCACTTACAGCGAAAAATCTCTGTCGACTAAGATGGCAGAAACGCCAGACCAAGTACTTGGTTTCCTTAACGACCTAGCAGTAAAAGCCAAACCACAAGGTGAGCGCGAAGTCGAAGAGCTACGTCAGTTTGCTGAAAAAGAGTTTGGTGTCTCTGAGCTAAACCTGTGGGACATCGCTTACTACAGCGAGAAACAAAAACAGAACTTGTTCGAGATCTCTGATGAAGAGCTTCGTCCATACTTCCCTGAGTCGAACGCGGTTTCTGGCTTGTTCGAAGTACTGAACCGTGTGTTTGGTATGTCGGTGACTGAGCGTGAAGGTGTGGATACATGGCATGATTCAGTGCGCTTCTTCGACATCTTTGATGCGACAGGCACATTGCGCGGTAGCTTCTACCTAGATCTATACGCACGTGAGCACAAACGTGGCGGCGCTTGGATGGATGACTGTCGCGGTCGTCGCATTACTCAATCTGGCGAGTTACAAACGCCAGTGGCTTACCTAACGTGTAACTTCAACAAGCCAGTCGGTGATAAGCCTGCGCTATTTACGCACGATGAAGTGGTAACCTTGTTCCACGAATTCGGCCACGGTATTCACCATATGTTAACGCAAGTTGATGCGAGTGCGGTTTCTGGTATCAATGGCGTGCCTTGGGACGCGGTTGAGTTGCCAAGTCAGTTCCTCGAGAACTGGTGTTGGGAAGAGGAGGCGTTGTCGTTCATCTCTGGTCATTTCGAAACGGGTGAAGCGTTACCGAAAGAGATGCTAGAGAAGATGCTAGCGGCGAAAAACTTCCAATCTGCGATGTTTATCCTGCGTCAGCTAGAGCTTGGCCTGTTCGATTTCACACTGCACACAGAATACGATCCAGAAGTCGGTGCTCGCGTACTAGAAACGTTAGCCGACGTTAAGTCTAAGGTTTCTGTATTGCCAAGCCTTGATTGGAACCGCTTCTCACACAGCTTTGGGCATATCTTTGCTGGTGGCTACAGCGCGGGTTACTACAGCTACCTGTGGGCAGAAGTGTTATCGGCAGATGCGTTCTCAGCATTTGAAGAGGAGGGTATCTTCAACACTGAAACCGGTAATCGCTTCCTGAACAACATCCTTGAAATGGGTGGTAGTGAAGAGCCAATGGAGCTGTTCAAACGCTTCCGTGGTCGTGAGCCTCAAATCGACGCGATGCTGCGTCATGCGGGTATCAGCGCTTAATATTGTGCTAGTCAGAATGTGAAAAGAGCCTCCTTGTGAGGCTCTTTTTGTATCGATTTATCAAACGATTATGGATTTACATTGCGGTTGATAGGGTTCTGCAATGAAATCAGTGTCTCAGTCGATTGAACCTCGTCAATCGCCTGCAATTTATCGATCAGTACGAACTGTAACTCTTCGATCGATTTACACATCAGTTTAACGAAAATGTTGTAGGCGCCAGTGGTGTAGTACGCCTCAACCACTTCATCTAATGCATTCAGTTTGGCAATGGCTGAGTGGTAATCACGAGCTGCATTGAGGTTGATACCAATAAAACAACACACGTCGTAACCAAGCTTCTTGGTGTTTACCACAACCTCGGTTCGCTCAATAATGTCGGCTGATCTCATCTTTTCGATACGAACGTGAATCGTCGCGGGGCTGACATCGAATTTCTTTGCCATTTCAGCATAAGGCGTGCGCGCATCTTCCATTAAGGTTTTGAGAATGGCACGGTCTAGATCATCCAGACGAGCTGTAGTTGTGGACATGCATAATCCTTAGGGTGAATAAAAAACATACCGGCTTTAGTACACATCATAGCCAAGGGTGATAATATTAGCAGCAACTATAGTGTTAGGGTGAATTCAGTGCGATTTTCGTTGTTTTTGATTGTTATGTGTTGGAGTGCTTTTGTTTCAGCTCAAACAAAAGATGTGTTGGTTATTCACTCTTATCATCAGGGTTTTTTCTGGACTGATGATTTCCACAAAGGATTATCAGAAGAACTGGAGCGTGATCGACTATCGTATCGAGTTGTTTATTTGGATAGTAAACGAACTCAAAACCCAGAATACTTAGAGCGCGTTTATCAGCTTTATCACACCAAGTTGATGCATGAAGAATTTGCTGCGGTTGTAGTCAGTGACAATAACGCCCTTAATTTAATGAAGCGCCTTGCGCCCGATCTCAAAGATACGCCAGTAATCTTTGGTGGTATCAACAATTTTACTCCTGAAATGATTGAAGGTTTGAATGCGACGGGCATTACTGAAGATATTGATTTATTGGGTAATATTGAGCTAATTAAGCGTCTTCAAACAAACATAAAGAAGATATACATTGTTACTGACCATTCAGTAACAGGTGAGGCTATCCGCTCACAAATTGATCGTTCTATTGAGGCTCACCCCAACTTTTCCGATTTGCTGGAGCACTATGTGCCTGACTCTTACCAAGAGTTAATTGCGTTTTCTCAGCGAACCGATCTAGATCAGAGCTTACTCTTTTGGGCATATTATCGCGATGCTAAAGGCAACGTGAGTAGCGTTGAAGACTGGCGACAATTGAACATTAAAACCCAAATGCCACTGTATATGGTGCACGATTTGGGGTTGGGTTTTGGGGCGATAGGCGGTGTTATTCAAAGTGGTGAAACGCAAGGTCGAGATACGGGACGTGTTTTACTAAAGGTATTAGCAAACCCAAATGAACCTCTGCCTTTAGTCGCACCTGGCGCATCGGAAATTAAACTCGACTACCAACAGATGTCACGCTGGGGGCTGGGAACTGAGAATGAAGCTTCAATTACTTTTCTCAATAAGCCTCAGTCATTCTTGGTGCGTTATCACGATGAAATTCGAACAATAGGTTTGCTGTTTCTGGTTATGTCGTGTGTTATTGCGACCTTGGTTTACTACCTCAACCGCCTCAAGAAAAGTGAGCGTGCTAGCCGACAAAGCCAGCTGTTACTAGAGTCGATATTCGATCAAAGTCTACAGTACATGGGTATTCTTGATAAAGGCGGTGTACTGCTGTCGAGCAACAGTAAGCTGCATGAGCTTCTTTATAATCAAGGTTATAAATTAGGAACACCTCTCCAAGAATATTGGGAGGGTGCCGCTGGCGAAGTGCTGAAGGAGTATTTTGCTGAAAGGGATGATTATCCAACCCTACGATTTGAGGCTGAGGTATGGTGCCGTGATCGTGGTGGAATGGTGCTAGATATCTCTTTAAAGCCGATGCCGAACAGTGAAGAGGACACCATTCAGTTCTTATTTGAAGCTCGTGATGTTACCTCACGAAAGCTTGCTGAGAACAAATTATTCCAACGTGAAGCGAATCTCAAACTGTATTACGACAAGCAGCCGGTGATGATGATTACACTGGATGTCAATAATCGCATTCAGCAAGTGAACCAGTTTGCTGAAGAATTACTAGGTTATCCACTTGATCTGCTTTTGGGGCATCGCCCTAGAGAATTTTATGTGGATGAGAACGCGATGATTCCTCGTCATATCTTGTTGCAACCACAGCACAAAATTCGCGGCGTGTGGCGTCGTGATATCGAGTATCGTCATGCGGACGGTAGAACGATCTGGATTCGTGAAAATATTCGTCCATTGGTCGACTCGGGTCAGCTGTTGATTGTGGGAGAGGATATTACTGAAACCCGCGAACTTTCTGAAAAGTTAGAATACCAAGCGCGTTATGACCTGCTTACAGACACTTTCAACCGCAACCACTTTGAGCAAGAGCTACAAAAGGCGCTGAAAGAGGTCGAGAGTCATATGAGAACTCATGCGATGTTGTTCTTAGATTTGGACCAATTGAAAGTATTGAACGATACTGCTGGGCATGAAGCGGGTGATGCCGCGATCTTATTTAGCGCTAATCTGATAGAAGATGTGCTTCCTTACAATGCTGTGTTAGCTCGGATGGGGGGAGATGAGTTTGCGGTATTAATCAAAGACTGTACTGAGCGAGATGCTGTCAATGTCTGTCACAGTATTATATCGATGATGAGTGAGAATCCATTCTTATGGGGTGATATTCACCTCAATCTTACTTGTTCTATCGGAATTCGATTGATTGACCATACTGCCGCTTCATCACAAATGGTGCATGCACAGGCGGATGCCGCTTGCCATGCCGCTAAAGAGGAAGGGCGAAATCGTTATCACCTTTATCATCTAGATGATGAAGATCTGCGCCGTCGCCATTTAGAAATGGAATGCGTTAACTTGGTACACGAAGCCTTAGCCAATGATCGCTTGGAGTTATTTGCCCAACGTATTCTTGGTCTAGAGGGAAATAGCAACAAAATGCACTTTGAGATACTGGTGCGGATCAAGAACGTCCAAGGTGAGTACATTTCACCGGGGATCTTCATGCCAGCCTCCGAGCGCTATAACATCGCGCATTTGATTGATCGCCAAGTCGTCAGTCAGACGTTGAATTGGTTGGAGCAACGCCCACATCTCGTTGATGATTTGGGGATGTGTTCGATAAACCTTTCTGGTCACTCGATGGGTAACCGAGAGTTTGTTGAATTCTTGATTGAAAGTTTGGCGAACTCATCAGTGCCTTGCCATAAGATTTGTTTAGAGATCACTGAAACGGCCGCCATGAGTAATATGAAGCAGGCAATCAAGTTCTTTACTCGAATTAAAGAGCTCGGCTGTTTGATTGCTCTGGATGATTTTGGTTCAGGCTTATCGTCATTCGGATATCTGAAGGCATTGCCCGTTGATATTGTGAAAATTGATGGCCTGTTTGTGCGTGATATTGATGTTAACGAGATGGACTATGTGATGGTTCGTTCGATCAATGATTTAGCGAAGCAGATGGGCAAGCACACGGTGGCTGAGTTTGTTGAAAATACTCAGGTTCTCGATAAGTTGATTGAACTCGGTGTTAACTACGCTCAGGGCTATGTTATTGGCCGACCGAAGCCACTGGCCGAGCTTGTTGAAGAGTTAAGGCAAGAACGAGAGATAGAGTAATTGGTTTAGGTAAGCCGACCGAGCTGTGAATACTTTTCACCGCTAATATGTATTGTTGAGGCAATCAGGTAAACTGGTTGCCTCTTTTGTTTTGAATACTACTGTCTGTTGGAGACGACCTTGCAACTACAACTGATTTGCGAAGATGCTACCCAAATCGATCATCTAAATGACTTAGCGACCCGTTGGAATTTATCTCATGATGAAAACAGCGATTTTGCTTTGGTACTGACTTGCGAGCGACTTGAGCTACGTAAAGTCGATGAGCCTAAGCTTGGCGCTATTTTTGTT
>NZ_JBFRVX010000068.1:0-6560 GCF_041475345.1 Vibrio sp. 10N.222.48.A3
ACATTTCTTCAGCTGTGTTAGCCGCATTTCCATCAATTTTTGCTGGAAGTGTTACAGGTTGAACAACCGCCGCTGTTGCGCCTGCTGTTGTACCTATAGCTAGTGCAGCAATGCCGCCTTGCTGGTTGTATTCTTTTGCTTCTTGAGGGTATTTACGTCCAATTTGCATACCGTCTTTAACTAGCTTGTCTTGCTTAACGCTGATTTCATTCTGGTTCTCGTCAACAAGGCTCCACTCTAAGTTTTTAAACCCAGATTTTGCTTCTGCTGTGTTGCGGTATTTTGGCAGGTCGAAAGTCAGTGTGGTATCAGTCGCATCGAATGTTGCGATAACAGCGTCGCTGTCTACGAATTCACGATCGTTACCTTTATCAAATGCAAGTTGATATTGGAATACGATTTGGTTTTGGCCATCTGGTAACGTCAGTGTTTTATGAGAAGAGAATAAGCCGCCGTCTAAGTCAGGCTTAGCTTCGTTAACCGCAAGAATATCAACACTGGATGGAACTTGGATTTCAACGTCAGCTAATACTGAAGGTGCAGCAACGATAGCTGAGAGTAGGGCAATGCTTTGGGTTGTCTTCATAATCATACAGTTGTTAGGGTGAGTTAAAATACAATCGCACGCATATCTCTGTATTTCAAGTGATGTCCGTGGGATTTGAAAAAATTTGCGTAATCTTAACGTAACGGTCATAAACGAGGCGAGCTACAAGGCTATGCGAGTAAATGTATGCGGATAACCTTGTTCGTCACTCGTTTGTTAAAGGCTTATGTGGGACAGTTTTCATTGTTGATATACTGAAAAGCCGTGATAGCGCTTGAGCTATCACGGCTTGGTTTCACTTTCCTAGGGCTGGTTAAGCTTTAGCTAATTATTTAGCTTGCGCTGCTGCCGCTTCTAGTTGCTTAAGTTTACCTTGAAGCATGTAAGCATTCTGGTTGAAGTTACCAGGGTTCAACACTTGGCTTTGCTGCATAGGGTAGTCAGGTAGCGTGTTCATGAACTCTTGTACTTTGCCGCCTACAGGTACGAATAGCCACATGTTGTCTGCCATCCAACGTAAGTACATGCCCGATTCGTGTGGTGCTTTTTCGAATGGATCAGCACGTAGGTGAACGACTTGAGGCCAGTTTGGTTGGAAACGCACGGCATCAACAATGTTACCGTCCATAACAGCGAATGAAATCTTGAAGTCATTCCAACGTACCGCATTTAGTTCAGCGTTAGCAGAGAAGTAAAGCATGCTGTCACGAGGGCCTTTCTCTTCTTTACCTTGGAAGTAAGGTAGGAAGTTGTAACCATCTAGGTGTACACGCCAGTTTTTACCGTTGTAAGTAGCACCTTTATCAGAAGCAAGCTTCTCAACAACTTTATCATCACCAGCGGCTGCTAGTAGAGTCGGGATCCAGTCTTGGTGACCCATGATGTCGTTGATCTTAGTTCCCGGCTTGATAGTACCAGGCCAGCGAACTAGCTGAGGAACACGCATACCGCCTTCGTAAGTTGTACCTTTCTCCCCGTGGAAGTAAGTAGCACCGCCATCAGGCCAAGAAACTGTCTCTGCACCGTTATCGGTAGAGTAGATTACGATAGTGTTGTCTGCGATCTTAAGCTCATCAAGTTTGTCTAGGAGGATACCCACTTGGTCATCATGCTCTAGCATGCCGTCTGCGTAGATGCTGATACCCGATGCGCCTTGGTATTTTTCTTGTAGACGAGTCCACACGTGCATGCGAGTCGTGTTGTGCCAGATGAAGAATGGTTTGTCAGCTTTCACTGCTTTTTCCATGAATGCTAAAGATTCTTCTAGGAACTCTTCATCCGCGTGCTCCATACGCTTACGCGTCATAGGACCTGTATCTTCAATCTTACCGTCAGAAGTCGACTTGATTACACCACGAGGGCCAAAGTTCTTACGGAACTCAGGATCTTTAGGGTAGTAGTAAGTCTCTGGCTCTTCTTCCGCGTTTAGGTGGTACAGGTTACCGAAGAACTGGTCAAAACCGTGGTTCGTTGGAAGGTGTTTGTCTTGGTCACCCATGTGGTTCTTACCGAACTGAGCGGTCATGTAGCCCTGTTCTTTAAGAAGGTCTGCGATCGTTGGAGCCCAATCAGGGATGCCGTGGTCAGAGCCCGGCATACCGATAGTCAGTAGACCTGTACGGAAAGGTTCTTGACCGGTTAGGAATGCAGCACGGCCAGCAGTACATGATTGTTGACCGTAATGGTCAGTAAATAGTGCGCCTTCGTTAGCAATACGGTCGATGTTAGGTGTTTCATAACCCATCATGCCGTTGTTGTATGCACTGATGTTGAATACACCAATGTCATCACCCCAGATAGCAAGAATGTTTGGTTTTTCTGCTGCTGTTGCCGCTGAAGAAGCTGCTAATAAGCCAACACCTAATGCTAGTTTATTAATTTTAGTACCCATAAGGACTCCAATTCACTTTTAAGATTAATGCGTTAGAACAACACATCGATGAGCAAATGTTATTCTCAAAATTCCGTTCCGTCCTTTTATAGTGCTTATAACCAATCGTTATGATGTCTAGTTAACTTGTTGATTCATATGAGTTCTAGTGTGTTGCCAGAACAACCCCTTAGTTTGTATGTGTGATCCTTATCATGTTTGTTGCCGTAAACCTTATCGATGACTTCTGTATCCATATCTCGATGAAAATGACAAAAATATTAATAGCTTAGGTAATCTCGCGTATGCGCAAAAAATGAACTATACGTTGTAGGGCAGGATGCAAATAACTTACGAAGAGGTTTCTATGACAGCGAAGTATGGCGCTAAACGTCGATTAGCGATTTTGGGTACAGCAATGATGGCCGCGTCTAGCGCCACTTTTGCAGCAGAAAAGCCAAATATATTGGTCATTTGGGGGGACGACATTGGTCAATCCAATGTGAGTGCGTACACCTTTGGTTTAATGGGTTACAAAACGCCCAATATTGATAGCATCGCCAAAGAAGGGATGATGTTTACCGATTATTACGCTGAACAATCGTGTACTGCGGGTCGCTCTACCTTTATTACGGGACAAAGTGTATTACGAACGGGTTTAAGTAAAGTAGGCCTTCCAGGAGCAGACATTGGTTTGCAAGCGGAGGATGCAACGATTGCAGAAATGCTTAAACCTATGGGGTACATGACAGGTCAATTTGGTAAAAACCACCTTGGCGATAAAGATGAATTCCTTCCAACAGCACACGGGTTTGACGAATTTTTTGGCAACCTTTACCACCTGAATGCTGAAGAAGAACCGGAGAATGAAGATTACCCAACTGACCCAGAGTTCCGTAAGAAATTTGGCCCTCGTGGTGTGATCAAATCATTCGCTGATGGCAAGATTGAAGATACAGGCCCACTAACGCGTAAGCGTATGGAAACGGTCGATGAAGAAACACTAGACGCGGCACTTGATTTCATGGATCGCGCAGTGAAAGCGGACAAACCATTCTTCGTTTGGTGGAACGCAACAAGAATGCACTTTAGAACGCACGTGCAGCCAGATAGCAAAGGTGTAACCGGCATCAGTAATTACGCTGATGGTATGGTTGAGCACGATCGACACGTTGGACAACTATTGAAGCAAGTGGATGAGTTGGGCATCAAAGACAACACCATCGTTTTCTACTCAACGGATAACGGTCCACACATGAACTCTTGGCCTGATGCCGGTACAACGCCGTTCCGTGGTGAGAAAAACACCAACTGGGAAGGCGCATACCGTGTACCAGCAATGGTTCGTTGGCCAGGAAAGATTGAACCGGGCAGTGTTTCAAATGAAATCATGCACCACATGGACTGGATGCCAACCTTCGTTGCAGCTGCTGGTGATGATCAGATCAAAGAGAAACTACTGAAAGGTCATACTGCGGGTGATAAAACGTTTAAAGTGCACCTAGATGGTTACAACTTCCTTCCTTACCTAACCGGAGAAGAAGAGAAAGGCCGTCGTTCGGAGATATTCTACTTTACCGATGACGGTGACCTTGCGGCACTTCGTTACAACCAATGGAAAGCGGTGTTCATGGAGCAGCGTGCGACGGGTACCATGCAAATTTGGGCAGAACCGTTTGTAACGTTACGTCTTCCTAAGCTGTTTAACCTCCGAATGGACCCATACGAAAACGCAGATATCACATCGAATACTTACTATGACTGGTTGTTAGACCATGCTTATATGTTTGTTCCTGCTCAAGCGTATGTTGGCAAGTTCTTAGAAACCTTTGCTGAATACCCGCCACGCCAAAAAGCAGCGAGCTTTAGCTTGGATCAGGTTATGGAGAAACTTCAAGAGAACCATAATAAGTAAGCTTTGGTTTATTGAAACTGATAGTTTGATGAAACTGCTAACACGAAAGAGCTCTTCGGAGCTCTTTTTTTTATGCGCATATCGATGAGTAAATACCAGTCGTGAATATGAGTCACAACAATCAAGCTCACTGCCACTAAATAATTGTAAATTCATTGTTTTTACGTCTACCTTATTAAGCATAAGGATGTATAAAAACAAGGAATGTTATGTCTGCATGGTTGTGCTCACTAGTGAACGGATTGAAACACCAGCGAGTTGCAGTATTATCCGCAATGTTGTCTTTACCTATGTTGTCGACACTCAGTGTCAATGTGTATGCTAATGAACAAGCTCCAGCGACTGAAGCTACGCTTATTGGTTCAGGAACTTTAGATGCCAGCTCTCCCAAGGCTACGTATGTCGGTTCTGAAGCATGCGTTGACTGTCACAGCGAAGAAGTGGAAGCGTGGCAAGGCTCTCATCATGACATGGCGATGAAACACGCTACAGATGAATCTGTATTAGGCGATTTCAACGATCAAACGGTCACTCATGGCGGTAAACCCAACCGATTTTTTCGCAAGGGTGAAGAGTTCTGGGTCAATATCGAAGGCCCAGACGGGCAATTCAAAGATTACAAAATCAGCTATACCTTTGCCTTTGAACCATTACAACAGTACATGGTTGAGTTTGAAGACGGTCGAGTACAGTTGATTCCTTTCGCTTGGGACTCTCGCACTGAGGGCGAAGGCGGTCAACGCTGGTTTAACCTCTACCCGGATACCACCAACACTGATGAATTCTACTGGACCAACAGCGGTCAAAACTGGAACTTCATGTGTGCCGATTGCCACTCAACGAATCTAGAGAAAAACTACGACAGCGCGAGCAATACCTATAACACTACTTGGTCTGAGATTAATGTCGGTTGTGAAGCCTGTCATGGCCCTGCAAGCGAGCACGTTAAACAAGCCCAGCTAGCAAATTACAAGTCAGTAAAAGCCAACGGCGAAAAGGATGTTCAAGCCTCCGCGCATTATGGCTTTGATCGCGACTTGTCGAAATCGGTGAAAGAATGGATCTACCAAGAGGGCAACTCAACCCTACAACCAAAAGACATCATCCATACCAATCAGGTTCAAACCTGTGCGCAATGCCACAGCAGACGTACTCAGTTAAATGAAACTGGAGATCACGTTAACGGGTCTTTCTTTGATGAGTATCGTCTAAGTTTGATTACTCCTGAGCTTTACCATAACGATGGTCAAATCTACGATGAAGATTACGTTTACGGATCTTTCCTTCAATCAGTGATGGCTGAAAAAGGCGTCACATGTACTAACTGCCACGATCCCCATACCGCAGAATTAAAAATTGCAGAGGAAGCTGTATGTAGCCAATGTCACATTGCTTCTGAATACACGCCTGAAAAGCACACCTTCCACGAGGCGAATACCGAAGCTTCACAATGTACGACTTGTCACATGCCTGAGACGACTTACATGGAGGTCGACCCAAGACGTGACCATAGTTGGCATATCCCGCGTCCTGATATTAGCCAACATATTAAAACGCCGAACGTGTGTACTAGCTGTCATGAAGATCAAACCGACCAGTGGGCAGATAAGCAAATCGGTGAGTGGTTCCCAGATTCTAAGTATCGTAATCAGCAGCACTTTGCCGTTGCCTTTTATGCTGACTCAATAGGGCACAGAGGGGCAGAGGATGCGTTGGCATACTCGGCTCAGGACTCTAGCTTAAGCAATATCATTCGTGCATCGAGCTTAGAACGTTTGGGCGGCAATACGGGTAAGAATACGCTTATCTCGCTAGCAAGAGCGGTGAAACATGATGATGAAATGATCCGTTTGGGCGTTGTGCAAGGCTCGTCTGGTTTCCCATTCACTGACCGTTGGCAGATTTTAGAACCGCTACTGAAAGACCCTGTATTGTCGATTCGTTCAGAAACCGCAGGTGCATTAGTGCGTTACTGGGGAGAAATGAATCCTCTGCAGAAAGACCAAATCAAGCCTGCATTGGAAGAGTACATTGAGATACAGCAATTTAATTCCGATAGAGGATTTGGACGTACTAACCTAGGCAACGTTTACCGCGATCTAGGCCAATATCAAAAAGCGATTGAGTTTTATCAAGGTGCTATCGAAATCGAGCCTTATTTCGAAAACAGCTACGCCAACTTAGCGGATTTGTATCGAGCGCAAGGTAACGAAGCAAAAGCGCTGTCG
>NZ_JBFRVX010000069.1:0-3603 GCF_041475345.1 Vibrio sp. 10N.222.48.A3
CGGGTTGTCCTCTGAAACTATTCAATATCTTCTCCTTCTAAGGTTACCATTCTTGTCACGACGAGCGTAAATGATTGTTGTGATTTTTTTCAGCGATGAGAAACGCTCCGCGAGCAAAGGTGAATTCATCTTGTTTTGGGTGAATAATCACTGGAATTTCATTAACGTGAATGTAGCGAGACAATGCGACTTTTAAATCTGCCGTTAATGTAGGATAGGTCGTTGCTTCGCCTGATAATACGAGTCGTGTAGGCAGTAATTGTTGAATGGGATTAACTAAACTGCGCGCCAATTGGTCGATATAAGTACGATATATGCGCGATGCATGCGGTTCACTTAGGTCTACGCCTGAAAAAATTTGCGCTAAAGTTTGGTCTTTTAGCACGACTTGATGATATTGCCGCTCAATACTTGGTGCGGATAAAAACTGTTCAATGCAGGCCTCATTTCCACAGCGACATACAGGAGTTAAGCCATCAACGAGCCATTGAAAATTAGGCAACCTTGAATGTGCCCAATGTGAGCTTAATGGGTGGTGCACTTGCTCGTTATTTTGATAAAAACTTATGCCACAACCATCGCCCAAAAATACGCTGAGTATGGCCTCTTTGTATAAATCTCTAGCCCTCTTATTTAGACTTGAACCTGCCGAGAGTGGTTGTTCAATTGAGTCAGCGCTTTTCATGGCGTTACTAATAGCGTCGCACGCAATGGCCGCACTGTGTGAATGCATCACAAGCGAGCAGTCGACCTTGAAATGCTGATTCAGGTTTCGTGTTAATTGGGTGATTTCTGTCGAGTGAGTAGGACTTGATTTTGCAACTTCATGTACGGATTGGCGATGAGATAAAAAAAACTCAGATACACTTATGCCTATCGCGGCGATACGTCCATAGCGGTAGCTGACGCTTGATATTCGGCTTATCAAATGTTGAGTCAAGTGGGCAAGGTCGCCAGGAGTGCGCTGCACCATTCTATACACCTCTTGTCCGTTAGAGGTGCTGGCGACCGAGTAAATAGAGTGGGAATCAATCGCGATTCCCATCACTATATTTGGTTCTGCTTTAATGAGCATGATTTGATTAATGACACACTTGGATTTAGTTCGCTTGCTCAATCACGTAGCCATAAGCGCTAATGGTCAGTGATTTTCCATCGAGCATGATCTGTTTATCTTTATCGCTGTTGTTTAGAACAAACATTAAATTGCCACGGAGGTAAGCGATACACTCTTTGTCTGCCGTCCCTTTTTCATCCTCCACGTTTAACCAGTCAATGCAAGGCTGATTAAAATCGGGATTGGCTTTACGCAAAGCGATCATTTCTTGAATGAAGTTTTTGAATTCTAAGTCTTGCTCTGATTCTTCCCATATCATGCATTTTCGGTTGTCTTCGCTGCCCATGCCGCGGCCGCCATCCATACCAATTTCGCCACCATAATAAATGCATGGAGCACCGACTTGAGTGAACATAAATAAATAAGCTAATTTAGCTTTACGTTTGTCGCCCTGGCATAAAGAGATAATGCGAGTGGTGTCATGGCTATCTAATAAGTTAAACATCGCTTCGTTTACGTTGCGTGGGTATGCCATGTACGACGCGTTCACTGCATTTACAAAGCTCTCTTTATCAACGTCGCCAAGACCAAAGTAGTCGGTAATGGCTTGTGTCAGCGGATAATTCATCAACGAATCGTATTGGTCGCCGCGTAGCCAAGGCATACCTTCGTGCCAAATCTCCCCAAGAATGTAGCAGTCTGGGTTGGCATCTTTTACGACTTTACGGAAGTCACGCCAAAACGCGTGGTCCACTTCGTTGGCTACGTCTAAACGCCATCCATCAATGTTGAACTCTTCTACCCAGTGGCGCGCCACGTCTAATAAGTATGCGCGGCACTCTTCATTTTCAGTATTCAGCTTTGGCATTTCGACGACGTTGGCGAAAGTTTCGTAGTTTAAGTTCCAGAAATCCCAGTCTTCTTTTGGCGTATCTGGGTATACAGGGAACTGATTGATCCAAAACCAGTCGGCGTATTTGGACTTTGCCCCGTTATTCACAACGTCTAGCCATAGTGGAGATTGAGACCCAATGTGGTTGAACACCGCGTCGAGCATAATTTTCATGCCGCGTTTATGGGCTTCATCGACGAGTGCTTTAAAAGCTTCATTGCCGCCAAAGTGCGGGTCTACATTGTAGTAGTCGACAGTGTCGTATTTATGGTTGGCGTTGGCTGTGAAAATAGGGCACAAATACAAACCATTCACGCCAAGATCTTGCAGGTAATCGAGCTTATCGATCACGCCCCATAAATCGCCACCCATAAAGTTGTCGGATACAGGTCTGGTTCCCCAAGGTTGCACGTTGGCAGGTGATGTTTCAGGGCGACCATTGGCAAAGCGCTCTGGGAATATTTGGTACCAAATGGTGTCTTTTATCCACGTCGGTGTCTTTAAAACGTCACGAGGGTTTATGTAAGGAAAACAGAAGAAATTGCTTAAGTTACTCAGCTCGATTTCTGCGTTTTCAGTCGTTGAAATGTCGGCGCAGCGTTTTTCTCCAAATAGAATCTTTTCGCCGCCTTTTCCGTACAAAATAAAGCCATAGCGGCTACGACGTTTCGGTGGAGTAAACTCTGCAAACCAGTGGTCGTGGTACTCGGTTTCCCCTTCATGAATCATGGTCACTTCATTGCCACCCACCCAACCGTGTGCATCACTGCCACCTAGGTTGCCACCATCGAGGCCACCTTCTGCCCAGTGGTACGGGTCGCCTATCCAAAGTGAAACCTTGTCTAGTTCGCCTTTTGCACAGCGTAAGCGAAGGTGAAGCGTTTCATTGTTGTAAGCGTAGCTGTCTGCACTTTTTGCTGAGTGAGTCAGCGAGCTTTTTGTAATCGGTTTGTTGATAACTGAATTTGTAATAGCCATAGCGGAAATCATCCCTAATTATTATTCTTTAACTGCACCGCTGACGAGGCCGGTAGTAATGTGTTTTTGAGTCGCAACAAATAGCAAAGTGATGGGCACTGCAACCAATAATGAACCCGCGGCAAACAGCGTAAAATTCTCCGCTGAGTTAGATGAAATCCAACTGAAAATACCGATGGCTAGCGTCATTTTTTCTTCGCTGCGTAAGATCAGCGTAGGTAAAATGAAGTCCATCCAAGGTGCGGTGAAAGACACTAAACCAACAAACACTAAGATAGGTTTCGCGAGAGGGAGAATGATCTCGAGGAAAATCGTCATGTGGCCTGCGCCATCAATTTTTGCTGCTTCATCTAATGAAGTGGGAATGGCATCGAAATAACCTTTCACCAACCAAATCATGAATGGTAATGAGCCCGTTACATACACAAATAACAAGCCAGCATAGGTATCAATCAATCCCATTTTTGATAGCAAGATGTAGATAGCCGTCATCGAAAGAAAGGCCGGGAACATCTGCAATACAAGAATGCTCATCATAATGTTGCGCTTACCATTGAAGCGGTAGCGAGAGAACACAAACGCTGAAATAGTCACGACAACCAGTGAGATAACCATATTCGCTGTCGCGAGAAGAAAGGTGTTTTTATACCAGTCTAAATAGGGTGTGTCCGTGAAC
>NZ_JBFRVX010000070.1:0-304 GCF_041475345.1 Vibrio sp. 10N.222.48.A3
GGCTAAGAAAGTTGAAGCTTATATCAAACTGCAAGTTGCAGCTGGTATGGCAAACCCAAGTCCACCGGTTGGTCCTGCTCTAGGTCAACACGGCGTGAACATCATGGAATTCTGTAAAGCGTTCAACGCAAAAACAGAATCTGTTGAGAAAGGTCTACCTACTCCAGTAGTAATTACTGTTTACAACGACCGTTCTTTCACGTTCGTAACTAAGACTCCACCTGCTGCTGTTCTTCTTAAGAAAGCTGCTGGCGTTAAGTCTGGTTCAGGTCGTCCAAACACTGAGAAAGTTGGTACTGTAACT
>NZ_JBFRVX010000070.1:1093-1615 GCF_041475345.1 Vibrio sp. 10N.222.48.A3
TGACTGGTGCTGACATCGAAGCAATGAAGCGTTCTATTGCTGGTACTGC
Organism: Vibrio sp. 10N.222.48.A3; assembly: GCF_041475345.1. Lineage (NCBI taxonomy): Bacteria > Pseudomonadati > Pseudomonadota > Gammaproteobacteria > Vibrionales > Vibrionaceae > Vibrio > Vibrio sp. 10N.222.48.A3. The sequence continues at coordinate 1,143 of NZ_JBFRVX010000070.1, forward strand.
TCGTTCAATGGGCCTAGTGGTAGAGGGATAAGATCATGGCAAAACTTACTAAGCGTATGCGCGTAATCCGCGACAAAGTTGAAGTAACTAAAGAATACGAAATCAACGAAGCTGTTGCTCTTCTTAAAGAACTAGCTACTGCTAAATTCGTTGAGTCTGTAGATGTTGCTGTTAACCTAGGCATCGATGCTCGTAAATCTGACCAAAACGTACGTGGCGCAACTGTGCTACCTCACGGTACTGGCCGTGACATCCGCGTTGCTGTGTTCACTCAAGGTGCAAACGCAGAAGCAGCTAAAGCAGCTGGCGCAGATATCGTTGGTATGGAAGATCTTGCTGAGCAAGTGAAAAAAGGCGAAATGAACTTCGACGTTGTTGTTGCTTCTCCTGATGCAATGCGTGTTGTTGGTCAACTAGGTACAATCCTAGGTCCACGCGGCCTTATGCCAAACCCTAAAGTTGGTACTGTAACT
>NZ_JBFRVX010000071.1:0-18737 GCF_041475345.1 Vibrio sp. 10N.222.48.A3
GTGTATCACGTTATCGTAGAGGTCGATGAGTTGGGTGTTTTCCAGTTGGGAGGCGAGCGTACCAACGTAGCGTTTCCCGCTCCAGAACGTCGTGACTTCGCTGTTAAGATCGTGCCCAAAGCTGGCATAGATATGATTGCGCCAGTAGTAGAACACAGACCAAAAGGCGTTATCAGGAGCGCGTAGCCAGGTTAGAACACCAGTGAGTGCTATCACCGACCAAATGGCGGCGTAGACTAAGGTGTTGTTGACTTGAAAGAACATCCGAATGGAGTGAAAAGTAATTTGTCCGCCACGGGTAAAGTGGTTGCCGGACGCGCGTTTAGGTCTAGGCATAGTGGTTCCTTGAGAGTTAAATGCAGTACTTTTTATATAATTACCTGCGTATGCAGATGAGCTGGTTTAGATTGGAGGTCAATTATGTGGACGAAGAAAGGTCATCTAACAGGGCAGAAAAAGTCCTTCAAGCTTGAAGATATCTGGCGAATTCGCACTAGGCTTGAAATCGACCTTGCTCAATCTCGCTATCGATTGCAAGTTACGTTCTTGTGACTTACTTAGAATGAAAGTGAGGGATATCTCTTCTGGTGGTGCGATTCAAGATCGCGTGCTTTACAGCCAGAGGGGTACAGTTTGAGCTCACTTCACGCACTGCACAGCCAACTCTCTGCACCAGACTCTATTTTCCCAAGTCCTCGAAGGCAGGGTAAAGCAATTAGTTGTAGCAGCTACGCCACCATCATTTTCCGCTGGGTAACGGAACTCGGCTACGATCCCTATCTCTATGGTACCCACTCGATGCGCCGTACCAAGGTGACGTTAATTTAGGCGAGAACCAAAAACATTCGCGCTGTGCAACTATTACTTGGCCATGTTAAGTTGGATAATACCATTTGCTATTTAGGCGTAGAAATTGAGGAGGCTCTGAACATCTCTGAGGGGATAGACTCATAGTAAGGTTGGAGTGTTGATTTTAGAAAGGTCATTTTTAATGACCTTGAAATGATTTTTATAAAACAATAGGTTAATAATATTTATTCGTTATTTTTGCCGTATTATCCCCTTTGAGTTTGCCGTATTTCTTCCTGTCATAATAAGGTTGCGTTATATTACGAACACGTATGAAAGTTAGGAGGTTCAAATGACAGCAGTTGATCGCGTTTATCAAAAGATAAAGCGCTCCAGACGCTATGTTTTTGAGCGCAAAGACTTTGATGTAGGTTTCACCCATTCGCCACGAGCCAGATACGGGCTTATTTCTACACCTCGCTCTGTGCTCTAATACTGGCGTAAATTTGATAACCCAACGATTAATAGTGGCCTGATCCACAACGACTCCGCGCTCCAATTGTATCTCTTCAATTTCACGATAACTGAGTTTATAGGCGAGATAATAACGTACGGTTTCGAGAATAACTTCAGAGGGGAAGTGGCAACCTTTAAACATTGAGATTCAGAGTATTAGGTAAAGATTGAGTAAATCTTAACCGACAACGCAAAACTTTGCGACAAAACCCATCATGTCGTACGGACATTGTTTATTTAGATATTCCATGTATTCTACTTAATGACCATCTTGCGGCTTTAAATGTTCCATTTCATTGAATATGTAGTTATTCAATATCACACGTTTGAAAAGTAACTTTCGCGTAACTTCAGGGACATCTACTTCGTTACACACGGATTCAAACTCTTGGGTAATCGTAGAAATTTGAAACCTAATAATTTCTTCTGCTTTTTCAGCCTTAATATTGAAACTTGGTGCTGCTTGCATACAAAGTGATAACAGAGATAAATTAAGATTTTCGAAGATCTTCATTCCATGACTCGCCTCCCCACCTGTACGGTTTTGTGGACAAATATCATAAGCCGGTGACAGGGATATTTTCTCCCCTTCTACAAAGAAAGCATGATTTCGAGCATGGTCATCCGTATTACCGATCAGTACATTAAATACCATCCGTGCAAATAGCTCTTGGCTATCAGAGGTAAAATCGATGCAATACTGCTTCATATTGTTCACTAGGTCTGCGTAAGATGCCTCTCTAGCCCATGTTTCATCTAAGCCTAAAACTGTCAGCCCGGACACCATTGAGCGACGACACCAAACGTCACCAACTAACGCTCTATCAAAGCGTCTTACAAGAAGAACATCTTTTCCTAATACTTTTTCAAAAATAACTTCGGCAACATTGAGTCCTGCTAACTTGGCAAGCCTCATTGCTACGTATTCTGATTGTACAACTTCGTAAGTATCATTTGATGCTGAAAACTTAGCAATATACTTAGCTTCATTACCAGTGATCATCGCTTTCGGGCGAGCACCTCCGAGGGATGTACCATGCATAAGTGCTCTATCCAAATCCGAAGAGATTTCCTTACCTTGACCGACGATTTCAGACGCATTGTATAATTCTTCAAGAGTTGCCGCATCAGTAGAACGATCAAAATACTCAGTGGCCGATTCTTGAAAATCGAGAGAACCGATCCGATCTGAAGCGGAATGCATCAAATACGTCATTTCGCCTAACTCAGCATCGTAGTCTTTGCCCATCAACCGAGAATTAATGACCCTACGTCCCCAAGCATCTGGAGCTGCATCACGCAAGCAAGAGAATATAGGCATACCTTGAACTGGTTCCTTAGTACCAGCAGAAAGCGGTAATTCATTTGAGTAAATTGGTTCTGCATCTGAACGTTTCAAGTAAGACTGACCGTACGTAAAATGTTGGCCAGTTTCATCAATAGTGAGTCTACCTGCTACCACAGGCTCTGATTGTCCTTTAAGCCATTTCCAAACGAAGCATTGATTACTAGAAGTCATCATCTAAAATTACCTTTTTCCTTCTTACTCGATTAGGCAGTAATGCCTCAATTTTCGCATTTGTTTTACGTTTAATAGCAAACTGGTTTTCATCGGGTTCAAATAAAGGAACACCTAATACCCAAGCAGTTTCGAAGTAGAGTCCGATACTTACAGACGGATCACCTTTAAGAATCTTTATCATAGTGGGCTTAGATACCCCAACTCGGGAACAAGTCTCTTCTACAGTGATTTTCTTTTCCTTACGCTGGATTGTAAGCATCGTGGCAAAATGAGTTAGTGCGGCACTAGCAACAGTGCTAACCTGAATGTTACCTCTTCCCATAGTAAATTAACCTTTGCCGTAAATATAATAAGGTAAATATTAATTTACCAAAATTTAAATGTCAAAGTAATAGGTTAGAAATAATTATAGTAAAAACTATTTTACTATAAAAATCTTAAAGTGAATTGTAGTTTACAATAAAACAGTCATTGAAATGACTGCAATGAAAAACAGAGATCCTGTCTGAACTCTCTATTTAGTTATTGCTTTACCACACTTTGGTCGAGTAGACGACACCTGAGAAGCTTTTGGACAAAACCTTCCAATTACAGTCAACGATGCGAAATATTTATGCATTTAATGCAGGAGTGCATTCATTGTTAATGCAGCACCTTTCATTCTATTAAACAGCTACAAACTCAAGCTTGCTCTCATTATTGTTCAGTGTACAATATAGAATTGCACACTGAACAATAGAGTAAAATCATGAATGCCAATACGATAGCAAACAAATACCTTGAAGCACTTGAAGAAGCAAACATTGAAAAAGTACTATCGCTTTTCACGCCAGATGCGTTGGTGAGTTCACCACTTTACGGTGAACGTAAGGCAGCAGACTTTTATCCTGAATTGTTTGAAGATACGAGCAGTTCAAAGCTAACCTTGAAGGGCGTAATGGAAGGGAAATCAACTCGTGACTGTACAGATTTGATATCTATCTGGTTCTACTTTGACTGGACACTTGCCAATGGTGAACCTGCACCTTTTAATGTTGTCGATGTGTTAGAAGTCGACAAAGGTAGCCGCTTGATTACCAAATTAAATATTGTTTACGATACTTTTAACATTAGAAGTTCGTTCAATCTGTCTAAAAAGCAGACCTCCCTTTAGCAAGTACTTTATAGATAGCGGTACCTTTATGAAAAGAAAAGCAAATACAACACCTCTCTCTAAGGAAATTATAATCGAGGTAGCACTGAATCTTATTGCGGAGAAAGGAATCGATACGTTTAGTATTCGAGACGTAGCTAAACGGTTAGATACCTATCCAACAGCTATCTATTGGTATTTTAAAAACAAAAACACACTGTTAGGTGAAATTGCAAATACAGTGATGTCTAGTGTCACACCTAACTACGGTAACCTGGATTGGCACGTCTGGTTGACCCTGTTATTCCAAAACTACAGAGGTGCAGTAAAACACCATCCCCACATCGCAGATTTGATAGGAGGGCGACTTCTGGCAAATGCGTATCAAGATCCTAGATTGCTAGATGGAATTATAGCTGCTCTTTTGGATGCAAATTGTCCGCCGTCTCATATAGTCCCTATGTACAACACAGTAATTGCATCAATGTGTGGTTTCGTAACCATGGAGTTCGGTCATTTACCGCTAGATAATGCGGATGAATGGGAAGCTAAGTTAAGAGGGGAGGCTAAGAAGGTAGAAAATAGTGAGTATCCAAACTTAACTCGTTTTCTACCTCAAATGATGAATGCTTCTTTCATTTTACGCTGGCAAAATGGCTATGACAAACCGATGGATGAGAGTTTTAATAGGTATGTTGATGTTTTTATAGATGGTTTGAAACACCAGATTAACGCACTAAACGAGATGCCATAGCAGGAATTTTATACCTTATGGTAACGTTAATTTCAGAAAGTATTGTGCTTAACTATGCACCTCATGAAGCCAATAAGACACTTTTGAGTTAGAAAGTGCCACGAGTCAAAATTCAGGGTATCCGCCCCATGAACCCACGGGGCGACTTGTCAGTGTTTGAAGTTCCAAGGTAAGAGTGCGTCGATATCAGGCTCAGCTTTCGCTAATTCTTTCATGCACTTGACCATGTAGTCGTAGAGGATAAGGCCGTTGGCTTTCGCGGTCTCGATGATGCTGTAAAGCATCGCGCTCGCATCAGCACCGTTTGGTGTGTTAGAGAATAGCCAGTTCTTCCTGCCAATAACCAGCGGTTTAATTGCGCGTTCAGCGCGATTATTATCGATAGATAAGTGACCATCGTCGATATAACGAATGAGCTTTGACCACTGCCCGAGCGTGTATTTTATCGCTTTGCCCAGTGGGCTAGAGCCAATCACCTTCTGGGTTGTCATCCATTGGTAAAGCTCATCCAGTATCGGTTTGGCAAGTGCTTGACGCTCTGCTTTTCGCTCTTCGGCAGGCGCACCTTTTAAGCGCGATTCTATCCCGTAGAGTTTTTGGATTTTAGCCAGCGCCTTATCAGCCTTGCCCGACTTACCTTTCCCTTGAAGCTTCTTCGCGTCCATGAACTTGCGACGAGCATGCGCTAAGCACCCCACATTGGTGACTTGATGAAGTCCATCATAGGCCGCGTAGCCATCGGTTTGTAGATAACCGTTGTAGTCACCTAAAAAGGCAATAGGGCACGCCCTCGCACGACTGTTTTGATAGTCGTACAAGGCGATATTTTTCACATTTGGCAGTGCCGCTTCGGGCGAGTCAGCGCCTGAGCAGTAAAGCCACATATAACACTTCTTCTCTTCTTTGAGCACATTGAGCGGCGTTTCATCCGCTTGAACCACCACTTGCTGAAGTAGGTGCTCTTTCAAGGCTGCATACAGCGGGGAGAACTTCTCGCTGACTTGGATGACCCACCTTGCCATGGTGGTGCGTGATAGCTCGATACCCGACTGGGTAAACAGAGATTCTTGGCGATAAAGCGGCATCGCGTATTGGTATTTGCCTAGAATGATGTTGGCCAGCAAGCTTTCTGTGGCGAAGCTTTTAGGGATGAGACTCTGAGGGGATGGCTTCTGAACGATACGGCTGCTATCACCTGTTTTCTCGCACTGGCGGCAAGCGTACTTAGGGCGAACATATTCCAACACCTTGAGTACCGCAGGTGTGAACTCTAGCTTCTCGCTGCGGTCTTCCCCGATTTTATGCAGGCTATGATTACAACAAGAACACTGCTTTTCATTGTCGTCTAAATCGAGTTCGATAACCTCACGAGGCAAGGTATTAGGCAGAGGTTTACGTTTACCGCGCTTTTTCGTTGTGGTCGTCGTTGTCACCTCAACCTCGTCTTCTTTAACGGCTTCACATTCCGCTTCGTTGAAGAGGTCACCTTGTGATTCATCGTAAGGCTTTAATGCCTCCGAGCGTTTCGCGAACTGGCGATCGAAGGCGAGTTTGAGTTGTTCAAGCAGCGATTGACGCTCTTGTTTCCATTGCGATTCCTTCTGCTCTTGCGAGAGCATCAGGGCTTTCACCATCGCTTGTAGCTCGGCAACATCTTGGCTTTCTGGGTTGATATTTGGCGTCTTTTTCATGGCATTGATTATACTAAAATCGTGCCGTTAACGCTTGGTCAATAAGGCTTTATTCTCGATTAACTCATTGTAAAATCGTTTATTTTGATGGGTTCATGACCGATAATTGTGAAGCCAGAAAGCAGTCTATCAAGCTCAAATTGAGTGAGGGTAAACACCTGATTTTTCTCTTTTGAAGGCCACTTATACTTGGCTTTTTCAAGGCGTTTATACCAGAGGGCGAAGCCTGTTTTATCCCAGTACAGCACCTTAATCTTATCGCGCTGTTTATTGGTGAACAGAAATAGAGCACCGCTGCCAAGAGGTAGGTCCGTATCATTTTCGACAATCGCTGCAAGACCGTTGATGGACTTTCTAAAATCGACGCTTTCACGATAAAGGTAAATCTCTGGCGCGCTGAGCATACCTTTCATGACAACGCTCCAATGAGTTCAGCAAGATAGGCCGCTGGCGTACCTTGAGGAATGCTCAGCTCCACATCATTGATGAGAAGTGTCATGTTAGCCGTAGCTATCTGGGCCTGATACTTGGTTGTCTTTTCGACGATTTCGGCTCTAACAAATCCGACAGATCCCGATTGGTTTGCTGTTTGGAGTTGACGCCGTTTGGCAAAGAACGTGGATAAACTCAGTCCATGCTCTTCACAAAAAGCGCGTTGGGTAACACTGCTGCTTTCATATTGCTCAAACAGTGATTGCCATTCTAGGTTGGTGCGTCGTTTTGCCATTTCAACTCTCCTTTGGGTTGGAGAGATGATCTTATTCTTCGTGCCGGTTAATTAGAATGCGGGGTTCATGACGCGCTTACAATTCAGGTCTATGAAGCCTCTGGACAAAAACACGTTAGAGTATGGATTATGACGTACCAAATTTGGATTAGAAAAAGTATCTTAAAGCTATAGTCGTTTGTTAGTTGTTTTAAAGTACAAGAGGCTGTACATTCCAGCCGCTATGATGACCTTCTCTATAACAGTCATATATAAAAAGGTCGCCCCTAGTTCCAGCAGGCAATGTAATCTTAGGTATGTAATACGTTGAAAAATCGCTATTAATCAGGTTAATACTAAAATGCTGATTAATTAAAGAAGAAAGTGTGTTGTTGTCATTAAATAAGCTAAATGGACCGTATTTAGCACAAAACATAGCTACGTTCGCAGCAATAGCATCCATTACATTCTCAAGTGTAGCCGCATTGAATGAAGTACCACGGTCATGCTTAGTCTTATTATACGCGTCGTACCATGACAGTGATCTTGTAGGATTAGATGCTGTCCAGTTTAAAAACGGTTGAAATTTCCTCAAGCCACTATAATTTTTAAAAGCTATTTCAAATTCATTCAAGCATGCTTTGGGTAGCAATTTAACGTAGTCATTAGTAGTAAACATCCGACCATTTGCTGGCGGTATGTTGGCTTTCTTGAACAATGAAGTCCAAGAGTTTTCAACCTCAGTACATGCTAAGATTAAAAGCTCTCTACTTTTGTGACCATAGGAATTTAAACCATTTGCATCAGGTTCTACGTATAACAGTATGTCGTCTAGCTTCTCTATAAGTACTCTTAGCGCTTGCTCAGCAGACCTTTTTTCAAAAAGGTCAATATCGAGAGCTTTTTCAATATCCTGATAGTAGTACAACGATGGGCGCCATACTCCTTGAGTTGAATTCCCAACAGGTAGAGACAGACTTTTTATATCCTGAGCACCAAATACTTTAGTAACCCATTCTTCTAAAGTACCTGACTTCGCTTCAATAGCTGTAAGTCCAACAGAAATTACATTTAGACCCTCGTCCTTGCCATACAGATGAACAAAGTGAGTTTCTGTTTCATACGCGTATCCAATTGGCTGCTTTTCATGCAAATTATTTACCCAATTGGGTATATTCGTACATGTATTTCTGTAGTAAATACCGTTCATTATATCCTCTTTTGTAAATTGATAATTGACGCCCGATTCAGTTAGCCCTTCCTGTTATAGCCTCGTATATAGTTACAAATCAGATCGTTTCGTTTATTACCAACAGGAATGTTACTCATTTGACTAAGGTATGGTTCATACAAGCCCACAATTTCTACAACGTCCCCTTCGTTTACATTAAACTCGTAGGCATCTCCCTTTTTAAGGGTAAGATCGTGGACTAACGCGTTACCGTTTACACTCAAACACTTAATAGTTGTAATCTCGTCTTCAATTTCAGCTATGACTAACCGACTGACTGAGCTTGGGACAACAAAAAGGTCTTCCCCAACGTTAGACACACAAGATGCTAGCAGTTCTCTTTCATAAACGATCTTATCAGCTTTTATACAAAATAAATGCGGACACGAACCAATCTGCCACCCTACGTTCAGAGTAAATGTATTTGTTGGCTCAAAACATCTGATGTCTGTTGAAAATGAACGCCCACCTTTTTGATAGTTTAAGCGTTTTACATTCCACTGCTCACCGTAAACGAAAAACGTTTGATCTTCTTCAAGCTTTATAGACTCTTCAAATACTTCATAGACTTTTTCACCATAGCTATCTTCGTGATGTTGAACAATTTTTTTGCGTGATAACGGTGTCAAAGGTGGTACTAAAATGCTAACAGGAATAACAACGCATTTGCCTGGTTCCAGCATAATTTTTGGTAGCGTTAACACTTTCTTCTGCTCTGGATTTAACTTGAAATCATAGAATTCATTTTTATTATTAAAATCAATTAACAAAGAATCTAAATCAACGAGTTTATTCGAGTTGTTTTTAATAGATAGAAACAGCACCCATAGTTTTCTTACAACAAGCTCTTCTTGAAACTCGACGTCCCAGCATTCATTTGGATAGGCTCCAGCATAGCCAAGTTGACCAGAAAAACTACTATTAATCATCAACTTGGTGATTGAGTCTTTAGCATAAAGAAACTTTTTATCATTCTCGTCTAATTCTCTAACAAGACTAAAGTAAGCATGTTTAGCCTGAGCTTTGTTTGGCTTTGATGCATGTGGATATAAACTCTTGTACTTTTCCTCACTACCAAAATCTTCGGTAGTAAAATGACTTGTACATCGATGTTTGTCAGGATGAGAAGAAATAATACTATTAATTGTATCTAAAACATCATTATTTAATAACATTGCTTTATCTTCAGGAAAATTTGTTAAATCCCCTGAGCACAACTCTTTCAAATGATCAAAGTCTTCACAAATATAGTAGTTAACTGAAAAATCGTGATCTAGAGATTCTTCATACATATAAACCTCATGTTCTTGTTTTCTCACCAACCTCAATAGATAAACCGACATTGAAACTAATGCTAAACCGATAAGTGCCAAAGTGCTATTTGTGGCTTCACCTGCTTCAATATTGATTACAAAACCATCAGTTATTAATTGAAATTTTACTAAGACACTCAAGATACTGGGAGTAAGCAATCCAAGCCCAGCTGTAAGCAGAAGTAGGATGAACTTATTGTGAAACTTGGGATTGATTATCGAGTTTAATTTAGTCAGTAAAATTTGACTGATTTGTTCTTTTAGTTTCAAGAAAACCTCTATTAATTAATATGCAGCTGTCGAAGAAAGGCTAACAATTTATTAGATCACCAAAGTGGGGTGATTAAACATCCCACTTTGGGATTTTTCATGTATTTAACGAACACTACTTTCTAACATAACTTTATGTTTTTATGAGGATATCATGGTTCACGCTAAAAGCAGTAACAAGAAAATGCGTTAAAATGGGGCATTTCCATACACTTCACGTTTGGCATTAGGAAATCTATGGGAAGCTCTCAATGTAAGAGTGAGTGGGTTTAGTTTCGTCAACAAGAAACGGGGCAAAGACGTGTTTGCCGAGATCGGCGTCAGCACGTCTTTGGACAGAACCACGTTACCTTGGCTACGCAACGCTTAATCCTTATCTGTTAAGCAATTTTTGTTCGCTGTATAAATGACGACACTTCCGGAGCCAATTTATGGTAAAACGACGCAACTTGTTCTAAGTACCATGCAACAAATTTACTGTCGATTTCAATATAGGAACCTAAGCTGCCTTTAACTAAGCCTTTCCATTGAGCCTTCTGCTTTTCAAACCTATCGGTCACTTTGCCGTTGTTATGAATAATCTGATTCCGTAACTTATAGGCGACAATCATTGCATCGGCTTCTTCTTTGCAGCCAGCAAGACTAAGGTGAGCATTGGTTTTTAGGTAGAGTAGGCACTTCTCTACCTTCGATAGTCTCCCCTTCTCAAGTAACTTTAGAGGCTGACCTTTATGTGATGCTAGTAGTTCACATAGCTCATATAAGGAATTTTCGACAAAGCTCGAAATAGTAATTACTACACTATGCTTGTGTATCCACTCACTCTTCACTATGTCTTCGTAGTAAACCATTCCATAGGTCTCGCCTAACTCTTGATACCGATCTTCGCAGGTAGTTTCTGCCAACGATTTCTCAAGTTCGCTGTCTAAGCGGTTTGCTTTCGACTCCCAGTGAGAATCTATTGATTGGGAAAATCGTCTAATGCGATTAACTTCATTTTGACTCTGATGACAATAGCAAGCCAAGCCGCTTTTAAATGCATCCATCACATATCTCCAGCTAATTTCCTAACGCTTTATCGACGGTTTTTTTCCTAATTATATGCAACCAATCATAACGTTAATCATACTCACGCTCAATCTAATGCCCGTATTGCCTAGAGCCTAGGATGTGAACTTCAGAAATTTCCGAAAGTTTCCGTATAACTCCGGCGGATTCTGAGCAATACGATTTTTAGCCTACATACGCCCAAAATAAGCTCGGTCTGACTCTCTTTCATCGGATTAGATTTGATAGGGAAAGCGCACGCCCCCCAAATTACGTAGAGCATTTGAGCTAACAAGTTTTGGGGCATTTCTGAGGTAGAATGTACCACGGGTAAAAATTCAGCCTGTGAAGGTTTTGGACAGAAATGAGTTTCGGATAACCAGGTATTAGCAAATCACGAATTAGCATAAGTATGGAAAGTCACTAAGCTCCCTGTCCAGTATTAATGGTGCACATCACTCTGATACAGCGATTGAAACTGCCTTGATGATTAAAGGAGTATTCTCATTACCATTACGTGCTCTTCAAGGCTTTATTGATTCTATCTTTGAGCTATTGGATGTTCCACTGACGTCCCCTGACTACATCTGTATCAGCAAACGCTCGAAGACAGTTCAGGTCAAATATCGCAATAAATCCAAAGGAGCTATTCGCCATATAGCCATTGACTCGACTGGTCTCAAAGTTTTTGGCGAGGGTGAATGGAAAGTGAAAAAGCACGGCGCCGAAAAACGCAGAACTTGGCGTAAACTGCACTTAGCTGTTGATGTAGAAACTCATGAGGCCATTAGTGCAGAAGTCAGTCTTGTAAGTGTTGGCGATAACGAAGTGCTGCCAACATTACTCAACCCTTTACGTAGAAAGATCCATACAGTATCTGCTGATGGAGCATATGACACAAAAAGTTGCCATGAGACTCTGAAAAATAAGGGCTGTACTCCGTTGATACCACCTCGAAAGAATGCGGCTCTTTGGGAAGATGGGCATCCCAGAAATGAAGCTGTAGAGGCTCTTAAAAACGGAACAATAACGGAGTGGAAATCTGAGTCTGGTTACCACTATCGCTCAATATCTGAGACCGCAATGTCTCGATATAAAGGACTAACCAGCGGTAAATTGAGCTTGAGATGTTACAACGCTCAAGTGGGAGAAATCATGGCGAATGTCAAAGCTATAAACAAAGTCATAGGACTAGGTATGCCTGTTAGAAGCTAACGATTAGTCAAATATGGCGTCGTTGAACCTCAAGCTGATTTGATCAACAACGCCCTTCACCATTATTCAGTTTTATTCTAGTTTTCATCCTGCACACCTTTAGGGTTCTAATTTATTTAATTAATCCATACACTTAAAGCGCCAAATAAACTTAGGGCAGAAGCCTAGCAATCGTTTTTAGACATACTACCCATGTTAATTCTTTGATTAGGAACGAAGAAAAAAACGATAGCCACCCTACGTGACTAGGGCGGTTGTGACACCGACTTTGTTAAGCACCTGTTTTACCATAGCAACCTCCTCTCTAAATAAATGGTTAAGCTCGTTTAGATTGAAAAATATGCTAGGATTCAAATCCACATTGTGTAATGCCCTAAGTTTACTTTGTAGGCTGCTTTAACACATAACGCCTGCATAACACGTTTGCTACGATACAGACTTAGTTGAATTTTAACGCCTTAATCACTGAAACTAAAGGCAAACTGACAACGCCGAGTGTAGCAAATCGTGTTGATGCATTTGTTATGCGATATCTCACAGATTTGTTGATTCTAAAATATATTGTCGGTTATTTTCATTATAGACATCAACAACTTCATGGTTTTCTGTTTTAGACGAAAAATCACAAATTTCAATTCGTTTGTCGATAAACTCAGAAATACGACCGCATTCAGCTTTTAATACATTCAATGCATCTTCATGGTATAGATATTCTTCCGACTCCCAAACTTGATAATATTCTTGAGCATCACGAACACACAATATTAAGACTGCTTTTGAATATTGTGCTTCAACACCTTCGACCATTGTTGTATTATCACCAGCTAAAACATACCCTACGATCTTAAATGCATCTCTAAATTTTGGATGAGATTCAATTCTTTTTTCTATCGAAAAATATTTTTTAAGCCAATTGATAAACATAACACCTCCATTTTGCATAACATTTTAATATCGTGCCAGCACGAGTTCATACATTCAGAATATCTCAAGTATTGTACCTAACCAACTAAAAAATATGCATATAGTATGACATGATTCTGATTTTCTAGTTGAAAACCGTGCAAACACACATTGCTTCCTATTCGAGGCACGTTATCAATCAAGAACTTCCATTTTGTTCTATACTATTCAATCGCTTAGAAATACTTGAATAGCATATTCGTACGTAACTGTGATTGAAGGTCAGTCTGTAGTGGGTTAGAAGTTTTGGCGACATAATTAGAGATTTAGGCATGAGGAAAAGTAAGGCAAGTTGCTGGGTTTGAAACTGACTTCAATCCCTATCTGACTCACTTTGGGGCATTTCTGAGGTAGAATGTACCACGGGTAAAAATTCAGCCTGTGAAGGTTTTGGACAGAAAAGCGTTAGTGGTTTGAGTATTATGTCGATCTCATCAATTAGGAAAAGTTAATTTAATTGACCGTGAACTATCTCAGAAGCTGCTGTTTTGTACTTTCGAGGCAATAACAGAGTTAAATAGATATCTTTATTTTATTGTTTGATTTTTGGCTGCTGATGCAGCCAAAAATTCGTATTACATATTGATAGCAGGAAGGCTCTTGTGCGTTATATGTCTATTTGTTTCTATTTTTCTTTTTCGAAATTTTAATCATTGACTTACGATTACTTTTAGCCTTAGGTTTAGATTTGATTTTCGGTGTTGAGCCGAACATCTTTTTCTCCTGTCTTTGGTATTCTGTTACGTCTACCTCATAATTTATCAACGTAAATGCAGTTTCGTTGTTCGCAACCCCCCAATAACCTGATGCTTTCCTTGAAGAAATGTATGGCGTTAGTTGAATTGGGTTATTTAAATGATTGATGATGTCTTCGGCACAAACAGTAGAACCTTTCCATTGCTTATATTTTGATGTGCTTTTTTTCTTCTGCTCATGTCCATTGGTCATTACCAAATTTATTTCTGAGCTTTTTAATAACCTTGAGAAGGATGAGTAATCTGTTACATAAACACCATTAATTTTACCTTTCCAACTGAAAGGCATGCAATTGAAGATAACTGGGATAATTTCATACTCTGATATATCAATACCGAGCTTATCTTGTAGTACTTCTGGATATGTTGCTAGAGCATTCTTTAGTCTTAACACTTGCTCAATTGTTTCAAAAAGATATACCTTGTTCCGAAAAGCTTTTACTGGGTTGTACCATGATAGAGATCTATTTTTGCATTCGAGAATAAATAGTTTATTATCTAATGTAAATACTGCATCATACTCATATTCGTCAAGTTCACGCTTAAACTTAAAACTATTGCAGTTACCAATACCATCTTTGAGAAAATCAACAACGTCAGATTCAAAATTGACCCCTTTATCACTTAACTCTATTTCTAAAGATGAAAATCTAGATAATATAACATTAGGAACACTAAAATTAAGGCAACTATAGTAAGCAAAATAATAATCATTATTTTCCAGCTTAATCAGAGGGCAATCATATAAGTCTTGTGAACTTTGAGAGAAGGTGACCAAATCAATAAACACTTCACTTTTATTTCTTGAAATTCCTTTTGCATCAAAATAATTTATAATTTCTTCGCGAGATAAAATATTATTAATACTTTTTCTACTTACCTGCACCGATAGCCACTGAAAAATAAAATATGATCTTATCCACTCAGAAAGAGTTAATTCATTATATGTTTTTTTATCTAAAAAGATATCTACGCAAAAAACATCTCCTAAAGTTATACAGGCTAACACTTCATTTTCGTTTAAAAATATACGATCAGAAAGTTTACCAACTACATCATGACTAGATGTCACTTTACTTCTTATTTCTTTATTTGATAAAATGTCAAGGTAATATTGAAGGGATTTTTTCTTAAGTCGTTCCATTGATATTGAGTCGAAAAGTTCATATTCCGACTCTTCTCTTTCATAGTGATAAGTTTGTTTGAACCCACGTTTTCTTGCATCAGCCTGAACATCATCACCTTGTAACCAGAGCACATCACCACCGAACAATATACTTCTTTGACAAACATCCTCCAACTGCTTCCATGAACGAGCAAAAAGTTCTATAGATCCTGCTTGGAATATACTTTCTTCAGTCACACCTTCTTGTAAAGGTAGTATTATTTTTCCATTATCAAAAATCTTGAATTTATAACCTAATAACAATAGAGTGATTGATAAATATTTAATCAAATTTTCTGATTCTGCATCAGCAGAAAAAGAATCACCATTGCCGTTCTCAATAATCGTGTAAGGAGATAACATCTTTGTTTTTGGCTTTTTACAAAGGAAAGCATCTATATTTTTATTAATTAAGTCAAACCCTTCTTCAACACGCTTCAAATGCGACCATACTTGTGCGCTTATTGATCTTTCACTTATATCACATTCATCGATAATCTTCGATATATTATCAAATAACTCTTCTGAAGTTTTAATTACCTTTACTTTGGAAGTAATGACCTCTTTAACTTTACTATCTAACTCGGAAGTTAATAAAATTAAATTCTCTATAAATTTATCACGCTCTTTTCGTATCTTTCTATTTCTGATCTGCAATATATCAGGGCGTGTAAGTGTAGATTTAATGATATTAGTTATAGATTCAATATCATTGCTATTTTCTTTCAAATATTCCGAAAACTTTCCCAGCTTAAACTCATTTAACTCTTTCAACATAATAACTAATCTATTTCTTTGTAATTAAATTACATTTTGATTTATGGATTCGCTCAACATGTTCAATACATATAATACGCTATCGCCATCACGTTGACAGTCTCTTCATGCATGGGGTCATGATAATCAATCATCATTATTTATGAAAGAAGTTGAATTTGGTTGGTGTTTGGCTTCCGTCACATTAGCTGAATTTAGGCAAGAAGGAATGAGTTGTTTCGTTAAGATCAGATTGCCAAACTAACTTAGGGGCATTTTCGAGCTAGAAAATGCCACGCGTGAAAATTCAGGTTGTGATGTTTTTGGACAATTCCGTGTTACGACGAGATAGAAAGCCTTCTATTTCAGATAACTTTTTCTATTCCAAATCACGCGAGTCGCCTACAAATAGCTGACAAATCTCATTAACCCACTACAGAACAATCACTACTACGACTGAAATACTTTGCGTGCGAGAATAGCAAGAGAATCCCCATCTTCGAATTCGCTAAAAACCTTTGATTCAACAACGTTAAACTCCTGCCCCATTGCTTCTTTCATCTTGGCTAAACTTCTCGGATGAAACAATAGACCATGAGTTGTTTCAGGTGCTTGAATTTTTTGCCAGACTAGATGGAAAACGAAACCTCCAGGTAAAAGCAGCTCAGCTTGACGGCGGAAAGATTGGCGCAATTCGGTATCACTTAAATGATGCATTACTTTATTGGAATATACTGCATTATACCTAGCTTCTGTTTCAATTTTTACAGCATCAAGTATTAAGCTAAGTACATCTGGTAGCCGTTTATTGAGAATATTCACGAAAGCTGGTGAATAATCAGAGCCTGTAACTCGAAATTTCTGAGCGAGAATTTCAAGATCATTACCAGGCCCCGAGCCTAACTCTAAAACAGAATCCTCAGGAGAAAGAACCTTTGAGAGCATATGCAATTGCTCAGCAGCATTATATCCATCACACATTTCAGTATATGCCTTCGCATTGTTAACATCGTGATAATAATTCATGCAGACCCCGTCGTTTAAATCATTGTAACTCATATAATTTCCTACAATTTTCTGTATTACTAACTTGCTCTTTTAAACAAATATGCAAATGGTGATTTTGTGTATGGGATCGCACGACCAGATGCTAATATATTTTCTCGTGTCATGATTTCAGGCCTCTTGGGCTTCATATAATCCTTAAGATTTTCGTCGTTGACCTCATACATTCCATTGTCTCGAAGAACGACAGCAATCAACTTAAATCTTGGATCTAAAGCCGCTAAAGCTGCATCTCCGTGGCTAGCGTTAACAAGTAAGATTCCACCTATTCTTAAAAGCTCTCCGCACGGTTCTGAAATAAAGCCTGCATAAAGAGATATTAGTAAGTCGAATTCAACTTCGTTTAACTCCAGTGAGCGATAGTCACCATGGATAAACTGTATATTTGGGTCTGAGTTCCCTTTATGCTCGAAAACTATCTGTTTAACAGTGCATTCATCAGCAAAAAAATTTGAAGCACGTTTATCAAGATCCACATATGTGACATCGTTAAAAACGAATGATGGTGAAATGTCCACATAACTACCAGGATAGAGTACTTTTCGAGGAGTCATAAAAGCACCGATCGCCTTAAACAGCTCCCAGCGATCACCTTTGTGCTTATCCTGCTCCTCCCACAAAGCTAAAGTCTTAGTCATTATTTCTTTCCTCTAGTTCTGTAAGCCAAAAATATTACGACCTGAATCTCTTTTTATTGTTTAAGCTACTAGGATTGTGTGTGGTTAATATATACAAAGACCCTGCGTTGTTTGAGTGCACAGATTGAGATAGTATCGGCTGATATTAAGATCTTGTAAAAGAACTGTAGGTTGTTATCCATGCTTCCAAAAACACCATTGCCACCCTGCTATGTAATCCACGAGCAAGGCGTAAACAGTGAAAGCTCAACCGTGTCAGTAAATCCAGACTATGGTTTGCTCTTTACTACAAAAGGCTCATTTAAAATGGAGCAAAGCTACACTACTCAATCTGTTACTGGCAGCATTACGATTGTCCCCTACGGAGTACCATATCGTTCTGTCGCGGGTTGTAATTTAGACTATTGGCTACTTGGTTTCTCTGCTGAAAGCTATGGTTTGAACGAAATGCAAGAGATAATGCGCCCCTTCGCAGAGGTTCGTTCAGGAGGTGCTCCTGTGGCTCATTTAGATGTTCCAGCTCAACAACGTATAACTTCTTGGTTTGAAGCCTTAAAACAAGAAACCAATATTGAAACAACGATGAGTAATGATGTTCAACGGAGCCTGATTGTATTGATATTAGCAGAAGTCGTTCGTGCGACGACTGTAATAGACAATAAGATCACAAAGTCGCCATTAGTCGGAAAGGCATTACACTATATTCAAAAATACAGTCTTACTCCTATATCCTTAAGTGACGTTGCGTCTGCTGTGGGTCGCACATCTCCCCATGTCGCATCAGTTGTAAAGTCAGAAACAGGTTTTACGGTCGGTATGTGGATCACTTCAGCGCGCCTAGCCAAAGCAGCGCAGCTTCTACAGTACTCAAATATGTCGGTTGAACAGATTACTACGAAAATTGGGTGGCAAGACACAACTCATTTCATCAGGCAGTTCAAAACGTTCTATGGCACAACACCTTCAAAATGGCGTAATAAGCTAAGAGACAAAAGTGAGCATTGAACATGAGTTGTATACTTCATTTAAATAACAAGGAGGTTCGTCTTCAATGACCTTGATTCTTTGTAGCATAAGAAAAGTAGGTCAAACGTCAGGTTAGCGAAGAGTTCCCTGAATGCTTCGTAACTTGTTTCGGGGCAGAAATGAGCTAGAGCTACTACTCTAATTATTCATTAGAACAAATAGCAGCGTACCAATACGATCGCT
>NZ_JBFRVX010000072.1:0-13929 GCF_041475345.1 Vibrio sp. 10N.222.48.A3
CGTTTTACTCGATCTAGATAAATTCAAGAAAATTAATGACCAATATGGCCACCCTACTGGTGATAGAGCACTCGTTCATATAAGTCAGCAAATAAGACAACATTTAATTAAAGGTGAGCTGTTCGGGCGCTTAGGCGGCGAAGAATTTC
Source organism: Vibrio sp. 10N.222.48.A3 (assembly GCF_041475345.1). Lineage (NCBI taxonomy): Bacteria > Pseudomonadati > Pseudomonadota > Gammaproteobacteria > Vibrionales > Vibrionaceae > Vibrio > Vibrio sp. 10N.222.48.A3. Next base: position 150 of record NZ_JBFRVX010000072.1, read on the forward strand.
TGATTATGCTTACTGATACAAAACCAGCTGAAGTACAAGAGCGTGTAGAGGAGTTACATTATGCTATTTCGAGTGCAGTTTTCTTATCAGAAAGCAAAAAGCCACTTAATGTAACCGCGAGTTTTGCTTATCTAGCAACCTCAAACGCATTAAGTGACTTTGATGACTTGTACTCGGTTCTTGACCAAGCACTTTATCAAGCGAAGAGTAATGGTCGAAACTGCATCATCGATGCTTATAACGACCCAATAGACTCACCTGGTGTTATTTATTCTCAGCCTGTTTACGAACCAAATCAGCCATAATACCCTCGCGATCACCTAGGTAATCGTTAAGGCCAACTTTACGCAGTTCACATGCAGGGCAATCGCCACAACCATCACCAACAATGCCGTTGTAACAAGTCAGTGTTTTGTTTCTAACAAGCTCAAGTGCTGAGTACTGGTCTGCTAACGCCCATGTCTCAGCCTTGTTTAACCACATTAACGGTGTTTTAATATCAAGCTGCTTATCCATGCCCTGTACAAGCGCAGAATTCATCGCTTTCACAAAATCATTACGACAATCAGGGTAGCCTGAGAAATCTGTTTCACACACACCAGTAATCACAGTTTCAGCGCCGATTTGGTACGCGTAAATACCTGCCAAAGTTAAGAACAGAATATTACGACCAGGAACGAATGAGTTCGGCAGCCCATTTTCTTGCAACTCATGAGACACAGGAATATCGTCACGAGTCAGAGAGCTGATAGCCAGTTCATTCAACAGAGTCACATCCATTACTTTGTGCGCTTTCACACCAAGTTCTTTCGACAATGACTCAGCAACTTCGATCTCGAGTCTATGGCGCTGACCATAATCAAACGTAATCGCATGAACTTCATCATACTCTTTTAATGCTTGAACAAGACACGTTGTTGAGTCTTGACCACCACTGAATACTACAACTGCTTTTTTCATCTTAAATCCTTACGAGAACCTTCTACTAGCGACTTATCTTGTCCAGTAAAAATACAACCTATGCGATGCTCAAATATTTGTGAGTTTGTATTGATAAGCGCCAATTGCGCTCAATGCAGGTATCAATACAAAGCTGAGTTGCGCGTTCTTTTTGGCTAATCGGCTGAAGCGCAATAACTGTATTTTCAGGGACATCGGCTCTAGCAATAAGAGCATCTAGTTGCTCGATGTCTTTACCTGTACCAACAGGATGTTTGATTTCATTCGCACGAACGAGTGCGCTATCAAGAATATCCAACTTGGCTTTCATTGCGACTTTTGGTGACACCGTAACCCAAGTGTCCGGTGTGGCTTTTACTTCTGATGTTCCGCTGGTCTCAATCTGACAGCGACAACCGTGCTGCTCAAATGCTTCAGTAAGAGGAACAAGATCATAAATGCATGGCTCACCACCAGTAATCACAATGTGCTTAGCAGTGTAACCTTGCTTGATATATTCATTCACGATTCCTTGAGCATCGATTGCTGACCAAGTCGGTGAATCTTCTGTCTTAACCATAATATCGCCAAGGCTGGTTTCATCTTCTGGCAACGCTTCCCAGGTCTGCTTGGTATCACACCAAGAACAGCCCACTGGGCAAATTTGCAGACGAACAAAAACAGCGGGAACGCCAGTAAACACGCCCTCGCCCTGAATGGTTTCAAACATTTCATTAATCTTGTACAACTTTCCCTCAGCTCAATCATTTGATGAAATTAATCAACCGCAGACCTTAAAGCACTTCCCCCTTTTGGTCAAACAAATGAGTACTGATAAATGAGTTGATCAAAGCCCTAGCCTGAACTTTCAAGTTCCCTTATCCTTTCGCCCATTAGATTTCGTTAGCTTTTAATTTTTTAGTAGGGAACAACATGTACAAACTGATTGCTCTTGATATGGATGGCACACTGCTCAACAGTGATAAAGTAATTTCTCAAGAGAACAAAGACGCGATTGCCAAAGCACGCGCTGCAGGTGTGAAAGTGGTTCTGGCTTCTGGTCGTCCTTTAGAAGGCATGCAGAGTAAGTTAGACGAGCTTTCAATCAACGGCGAAGATGACTTTGTGCTCTTCTACAACGGCTCTATGGTTCAAAACGTCTCTACAAAAGAACTCATTCATAGTGAGATCAGCAATGGTAAAGCCGCGAAAGAGATCGCAGCCCTCGCTGTACAGCTTGGTGGTTATGTTCATGCATTCAGCAAGATTCATGGCTTAATCACGCCTGAAAACAATGAGTACACAGCTATTGAAGCGCGTATTAATGGCTTAGAGATTACCGAGTTCGACTTTTCTCAACTAGAAGATGACCACGAAATCATCAAAACTATGATTGTCGCAGAACCAAGCAAGCTGACTGAAATCATCGGCAAGTTGCCACAAGAGCTTAAGACTCAATTTACTATCGTGCAAAGTGCACCATTCTTCTTAGAGTTCCTAAACCCAAATTCAAACAAGGGTGTCGGTATTGAGGCGATAGCTAAGCACTTGGGTATTACAGCAGAAGAAGTAATCTGCATGGGTGACGCTGAAAACGATCATCATATGCTTGAATACGCTGGCCTTGGCATTGCAATGGAAAACGCAATGGAAGAAACCAAGAAACTGGCGGATCACATCACAGCGAGCAACGACGACCATGGTGTAGCGGTCGCGATTGAGAAGTTTATTTTCAACTCATAAACGCTGAACAGGTTCTAATGAGAATTACTTTTTGCTTGTTGCAGAAATGACAAAGGCTGTGCACTGCACAGCCTTTTTGATTTTGTGTTAGTCGACTCGCTTACTCTCTTTTCCATGGCAGACGAAATGCCACCACACCAAACAGAATCAATATTGGGAAACGTAAGGTCTCAACGATAAATGAAGCGATGCCACTGAATGAGACGAAACTTCCAGCCCAGCTAATCAGTAGATTCCCCGCTAACAACATAGCCATCACTCCAAATACAATCTTGAATGAGAACTGGCCGACCAAAGGCTTCGCATCCGTTAACGTTACTAAGCATGCAATCGTCATCAAAATTGCTACCCAGAAAGAGAATGTTGGCAGTGGCCATATCACCGTGAGAACAATCGACAGTAAGCACAATGCCCACCAGACACCTTTAGAGCTTAATAAGGCACTAATATCAACATCAGGTTTCGCATCTAATCTCACGATGTGCCAAGTCGTTAACGCGCCCAATACGCCTCCCATTAAGACATCACTAAAGAACGCACTGCCTGAATAAGACGTAAATAGCATAATCCACAGTAGGCCCGCGAGCACTATCAAAATCGATTTTTGCTCCAAGAGGCGCTTTAGTTTCCAAAAGACTAACAAGGTTAAACTCACCCACAAGCCAGCCAATAAACTTGGAAAGCTATACCCACTGCTCATCACTAGCTTCAACGTTGGCAAGTAAGCATGCGGACGTGGAAAACCAAACCCTTGGTGGGCGATTAGAGTGAGCAATGTCACCGAGATCAAAGTGAAGCCAAACTTCAACGCGAAGTTACGGCCAAAATGCCAAGCAATTAGCGGCAATATCACGATGAAAACCCAAGGCTTCGCTAACGAGTCAGTTAAAAGTACAGTATTCGCAAACAAGCTTGGCATCTTATCGAACACGTTTTGAAGCGACACAATCCAATTTAGTTCAACTTGATGGACTTGGGGTGCCGCGCCCACCAGCTCAGTCACATACGTCACAGGTTGATCTGTCGCAGATAAAAACAACTCATTAATCTCTGACCACTGCTCTGGGTAACGATATTGCTTTGCTTCCAACTCAGTGGGAGGAAGTAACATCGCTCTACTAACTTCCACGCCATAATGAGGAGCAAACCAGATAGGTAGTTCAAAACCACCTAGCTCATTTCGAGTTTGAAAACTGATCACTTCAGAGTCAGAGACACAATCATACACAACGGCACTGTCGGTATATCCCAACACATCACCGACCGTCACGGACAAGCCCGCCTCTTCCCAAGTTTCTCGTTGCGCTGCGATGGCAGGCGGCTCACCAGAAACCACAGTGCCTCCCGGTAGAGACAATTGCCCCGTGATCAATTCATCAACCAACACGATTTGGTTATCAGCACGTACTACACACAAAGCGCCCGCGATATGATCGGGCAAAGTGTTGTTAGCCCAAGCGGAAGTAGTACTCAAAAGAGACAGTATGAAAACGAAAAAATATCTAATAACCAACGAGTTTACCTAAAAATAAGAGAAGAAATTTAAGACTGCTAATACACGAGTCTATTGTAATCAAAGCCACACAAAATCGCTGTCTACGTTTTGTGCAAAGCCTTCCTCATCCATTGAATGTGAGGTGTGAACCCCATTTTTTGATAGAAGTCCTTGGCAGGCGAATTAAAGTCCCAAACCTCTACAAAGACTTGTTCAACCCCATAATCATCAAAAGTCGCTTCAACTTTGCTAAACAACTTTTCAGCAATCGATTCTTTTCGATAATCAGGCAAGACAAACAGTTCATCGACACTCCCCATCGGCACTGGTTTACTCACCGTTGAGATAAGCTCACAAAAATGTCCGGAGATAAAGCCAACAATGAGTTCACCTTTTAATGCCACGTAGACTAAGCATTCAGGATCATCTAGGTAACGTGCAATGCTTTTTTCCTGCTCAATCTCTTCGGCCGTTTTAAAATGCTCTGGGCTTGCAAGGTGGTGGTGATGGTGGAGATCGAACATTAACTCGTTAAGTTGTTCCAAATCCGTGTGCTTTGCAGCCCTTAAGGTGACATTCATGACTATTGCGCTTCTCAAACCAAATTAATATCTAAACTGAGTCTAGTTTACTTGGCGTGAGTATCTATACAAGTTATTGAATTAATTCATTGTTTGAAGTGTGTATTTTAGATACAAAAACGGCCACATTACGTGGCCATTCTGTTTGAATGATTTTGAATTAAACGAATATAGAAGCTATGGCTTTTGCTGTAGCTTCAGATTTATGCACCGTTATCTTCTTTCTCTTCTTTGAGATCAGCAAGTTGTTGTTCCAATTCAATAAGCTTAATTTCAGCCTCAACTTCAGCAACTCGTTTTTCTGCATCGGTGCGATTGTCTTGCGCTAGACCGTCAGCAGTAACTTGGGTTCGTTGTGCGTTTCTTGCATCGTCCGTATCTTTCATTGAACCCGCAACGCCACCGGTCACGCCACCTAATGCAGCGCCCTTTACGGCTAAACTCGCATCTCCAGTTAGAGTGCCTGCTGTCGCTCCTAATAAAGCACCACCCACAGCACCACGATTACGTGCAGCATTCTCATTTTCGTTATCCATTGCTGGTGATGCGCAACCAGAAAGAGTCACAATCAGTGTCGCTAAAAGAAAAGGTTTAGTGAATTTCATAGGAGTCTCGCTTAGTTCTTCGTTTGGAGTAGAGCCATCTTAAGCAGAACCGTTAATGAGATAAATAAAGCCACGTTTAGACGATACATCATGTTCAGTTATATATCATTCAACCATCGCATAAGTGCTTGTTGATATATATCTTTGAGCTCGCCTTAGCCTGACAAACAAAAAAGGCGACCAATTAGGTCGCCTCAATCGCTCTTTCTCTATAATTATTCTCTTTCAGATGTCGCTCTTAGCCTTTGGACCAAAAGTTTTGCATATTATCTGCACTAGGTGGTGGCCTAACACCGCAATCTCGATAATGATTTTTATCGCCGATCCCCAGTATCTTGCCATTTTCGTCATTAATCATAGCGGCAACTTTAACACCGTCTCCCACATGACGAGTCAACACGACAATTTCACCGGCTCTTTCAGACCTTACCGCGCCTAAGATTTGATATTCGTAGCGACCTTTCCTTGAATTAACGATCATCTTCGAGTTAATAGGATCAGCTTCGTACCCTACGCCAATATCAAAAACCGCTTGATACAAATCGACACCAGTCTTAGATACGCATTTAAATACCTTAGGATGACTCAAGGGTTCTAACAACGTTCTGCTGATATCATTCTTTGAAATGGCAGCATTAGCAGCACCACTAACAAGTAAAGTTATGAGTAAAAGGTAGGCTCGCATAAAAAGACCTCAATATGTGGGATTCATAATGAGGTCATATTAAGCGCAATGGGTAAGCGGATGAATAAAGTAGAGTTTAGGTAAACCATCACGTTTGGCTATGCGTTTATAAACGCACCAAATAGAGATTAACTAATCTTCAAAGTTCATCTACCGAGCTTTTCTGCAATTTCCGTTAAGCTTGTTGGATCATCAATAGTTGAAGGCACCACATATTGCTCACCTTCGGCTATCTGTCGAATAGTTCTACGCAAGATCTTACCTGAGCGCGTCTTAGGCAGCCTCTCAACCACCAAGGCTTGCTTAAAACATGCAACCGCACCAATCTCGTTACGAACCTTACCCACTAGCTCAGCTTGCAGTTCAATGCTATCTACTTTCACGCCATCTTTTAGCACAACTAAACCCAGTGGCAATTGCCCCTTCAAATCATCGTGAATACCCACAACAGCACATTCAGCAATGGCTGGGTGACCGCCAACGATCTCTTCCATTTCACCAGTAGACAATCGATGTCCTGCGACATTAATCACATCATCAATACGCCCCATGATAAATAGGTAACCATCATCATCGAGATAACCACCGTCACCAGAAACATAATAGCCCGGGAACTGACTCAGATAGCCAGATTCAAATCGATCATGATTGCGCCAAACCGTCGGTAGACAACCTGGTGGCAATGGGCGTTTAAGAGCCACAAATCCTTGTTGATTAGGCTGGGCGACCTCACCTAGTTCATTGAGGATCTCCACTTGATAACCCGGTACAGGTTTCGTTGAAGAACCTGCTTTCACTGGCAAAGACTCTAGCCCTGTTGGATTAGCAGAAATAGCCCAACCAGTCTCCGTTTGCCACCAGTGGTCGATAACCGGTTTATTGGTATGAGATTCAACCCAATCCAATGTTGGCGGGTCCAAACGCTCGCCAGCCATGAAAATCGACTTGAGTGATGATAAGTCATACTTGGTGAGCAACTCACCTTCAGGATCTTCTTTCTTAATGGCTCTAAATGCCGTTGGAGCAGAAAACAAAACATCGACGTTGTATTCTTCACACACACGCCAGAATGCGCCGGGATCTGGCGTTCTGACTGGCTTGCCTTCAAACAAAATGGTCGTGCAGCCATGAATCAATGGCGCATATACAATGTAGGAATGCCCCACTACCCAGCCGACATCAGAAGCCGCCCAAAACACGCCATCTTGCGGCATATCGTAGATAGTGCTCATCGAGTATTTCATGGCGACCGCGTGACCACCATTGTCACGTACCACGCCTTTTGGCTTGCCCGTCGTCCCTGATGTATACAATATGTATAGTGGGTCAGTCGCTAGAACAGGCACACATACGTGAGGCAAGGCATCGTTAACCGCTTGTTGCCAAAGTACATCGCGTTCATTGTTCAACTCGGCTAGAGACTGCTCTCTTTGGAATACCACCACTTTCTCAGGTTTCCAGCGACTGTCCATGATCGCCCTGTCGACCATCGGCTTATATGGCAGGACTTTATTTATCTCGACACCGCAGGAGGCAGTAATCAACACCTTCGGTTCAGCATCTTCGATACGAACGGCAAGCTCATGAGGAGCAAACCCACCAAACACCACCGAATGCACCGCGCCTAGTCGAGCACAAGCCAGCATTGCCATTGCCGCTTCAGGAATCATTGGCATGTAGATCACCACACGATCACCTTTGGTAACGCCTTGCGTCGCTAACATACCTGCAACTTTAGCCACTTGGTCACGCAATTGATTGTAAGTGTATGAGGATTGATTTCCTGTAACTGGAGAATCGTAAATCAGCGCGGTATTGTCACCTCGTCCATTTTCACAATGGTAATCAAGCGCGAGCCAGCAGGTGTTCATCACCCCATCAGGAAACCAACGTTCAATACCGTTATCGTCAGTTTGTAATATCGTTTTTGGTGGTTCAAACCAATCTATCGCTTGTGCTTGCGTTTCCCAGAACGAATTGGGGTCTTCCCTAGCCCATTGATACTCGGTGATGTAATCTGTTTTTCTGTTCATTCGATTCGTAGCAGACATAGTGCCTCCTCCATGATTTATCCATTATTCCAAGCGCCTAGCTTTTGGCAGTAGCACTTGATTGCACTCTTTTCTCAGCGTTGTGTTCGTGAACATTTAACCGTTCACGACAGTCGCTTTACTTGGGAAAAGGCACACGAATGGCACCTTCCATGATCACTCGGGCACTACGACTCATAATCGCCCTTTCAATTTTCCACCCACTTTCGCCTTGTATCGCTTTAGCACCCACTTTTAAGGTTCCTGATGGATGACCAAAGGTCACAAAATCTCGGGAACCCTCACCGACTGCCAAGTTAACTAACGTCCCCGGGACGCTTGCCGCTGAAGCAATGGCGACCGCAGCCGTACCCATCATGGCGTGGTGCAATTGCCCCATAGACAAAGCTCGCACCAGAAGATCAGTATCTTCGGCAGCAACCGATTTACCACTGGAAGCTTGGTACGCTTGAGGCTTAGTAACAAACGCGACTTTAGGAGTGTGCTGGCGTGATTCAGCTTGCTCTAGGGAATCGATAAGACCCATCGCTACTGCACCATGTGCTCGGATGGATTCAAACAGAGCCAAGGCTTTGGTATCACTATTGATATCTGATTGAAGTTCAGTGCCTTGGTAACCAACCGATTCAGCATCAACAAAAATGGTGGGTATTCCGGCATTGATGTATGTCGCTTTAATGCACCCCAGATCTGGAACATCTAAAAAATCGACAACATTCCCTGTTGGGAACATAGAGCCACTCGCGTCGGCGGGGTCTAGAAAATCGACTTGGATCTCAGCAGCGGGGAAAGTGACACCATCGAGCTCAAAGTCACCTAACTCTTGGACTTCCCCATCAGCGATAGGTACATGAACAATAATGGTTTTCTCTATGTTCACTTGCCATACTCGCACCTCGACCACACCGTTTTCTGGAATACGATTCGAATCGACCAGTCCATTATGAATTGCAAATGGGCCTACGGCAGCAGACAGATTGCCGCAGTTACCGCTCCAATCAACGAACGGCTTGTCTATTGCTACTTGGCCGAATAGGTAATCAACATCGTGATAGGCTTTACTGCTTTTCGAAACAATAACGGTTTTGCTGGTGCTGGATGTTGCGCCACCCATGCCGTCGGTTTGTTTGCCATAAGGATCTGGACTACCAATCACGCGCAGAAGTAATGCGTCTCGAGCTTCTCCGGCAACTTGCGCAGCTTCAGGTAAGTCACTTAAATTGAAAAAGACACCTTTGCTTGTTCCACCCCGCATATAGGTAGCAGGTACTTTTATCTGTTTGATGTTCATAACTAGCTCCTAATTTGCAAGAAAGTCTTTGGCGAAACGTTGCAATACGCCACCAGCGCTATAAACATTCACTTCGTCTGCGGTGTCTAGTCGGCAGGTCACAGGAACATCAAGCTTTTCACCGTTTTTACGAGTGATGACTAGAGCCAAATCAGAACCTGCTTCAATGTCGCCGTACACGTCGTAAAGCTCGGTGCCGTCCAGTTCTAAGGTATTGCGATTCGTTCCTACTTTGAACTGCAGAGGCAATACACCCATGCCAACCAAGTTGGTTCTGTGAATTCTTTCAAATCCTTCAGCCACAATCACTTCAACACCCGCTAAACGCACACCTTTGGCAGCCCAGTCACGTGATGAACCTTGTCCATAATCCGCACCCGCCACGACAATCAAAGGCTGTTTACGGTTCATGTAGGTTTCTATCGCTTCCCACATGCGAGTAACCTGCCCCTCAGGTTCAACTCTTGCTAATGAACCTTGCACGACTTCTCCAGCGTCCTTCACCATTTCGTTAAAAAGCTTAGGGTTGGCGAATGTTGCTCGTTGCGCGGTTAAGTGATCACCTCGATGGGTCGCGTAAGAGTTAAAATCCTCTTCCGGCACTTCCATTTTGGTGAGGTATTCCCCCGCAGCGCTCAAAGCGAGAATCGCATTTGAAGGGGATAAGTGATCTGTGGTGATGTTGTCACCCAGAATCGCTAAAGGTCTCATACCAGATAGGCTTCGTTCTCCCGCAAGAGCCCCTTCCCAATAAGGTGGTCTTCGGATATAGGTACTTTGAGGCCGCCAGTCATAAAGCGGTTCAGTCGTCGCCTGTTCCTCGTCTGGCTGGAACATTTTCACGTAGATTTGTTGGAATTGCTGAGGCTTAACATGCTCACCGACAACAGCATCGATCTCGGCATCACTCGGCCATAAATCACTTAAGTAGATTGGCTTGCCATTGTTGTCAGTGCCTAAGCTGTCTTTCTCGATATCAAAGCGAATCGTGCCAGCCAACGCGTAAGCAACCACCAATGGCGGTGAGGCTAAAAACGCTTGTTTTGCGTATGGATGGATTCGACCATCGAAGTTTCGATTCCCTGATAACACCGCGGTTGAATACAGGTCGCGGTCGATGACCTCTTGTTGGATTTTAGGATCCAACGCCCCACTCATTCCGTTACATGTCGTACACGCATAGCCGACGATACCAAAGCCTAATTGTTCAAGTTCAGGAAGCAAACCTGCCGACTCAAGATAGAGCTTGGCAACTTTAGAACCCGGCGCAAATGACGTTTTCACCCACGGCTTACGAACTAATCCAAGCTGATTGGCTTTCTTAGCCACCAATGCTGCGGCGACTACGTTTCTTGGATTGCTGGTGTTGGTACAAGAAGTAATTGCTGCGATGATTACGGCACCATCGGGCATTTGCTCGTCGCTGTACTGCTTAGCATGCTGCTCTTTCCAAGATGTTTGACTGATGCCTTGTTCAGCCAGCTCTCTGGTTGGCAAACGACGATGAGGGTTCGAAGGCCCCGCAAGGTTGCGCTCAACTTTAGACAAATCAAACTCAAGCACACGTTCGTACTGAGCGGAATCTAAATCATCGGCCCATAAGCCAGTTTGCTTAGCGTATAGCTCAACTAACTCAACCTGTTCAGGCTCGCGTCCTGTCAGCTTTAGGTATTGTATGGTCTGTTCATCGATATAGAACATACCTGCTGTCGCGCCGTATTCTGGTGTCATATTCGATATAGTGGCGCGGTCGCCAATAGTCAGTGCACGAGCACCTTCACCAAAGAACTCTAAGTAACTAGAAACCACTTTTTCATTTCGAAGGAACTCAGTAATCGCAAGCACAATATCCGTTGCGGTTATCCCTTCTTGTCGTTGACCCGTCAGTTTAACGCCCACGATGTCTGGCAAACGCATCATAGACGGACGACCGAGCATCACAGTCTCAGCTTCCAAACCACCTACACCTATTGCAATAACACCCAGAGCATCAACATGAGGAGTATGACTGTCGGTGCCGACACAAGTATCAGGGAAAGCGATACCTTCTTTGGATTGAATAACCGGAGACATTTTCTCCAAGTTAATCTGGTGCATGATCCCGTTCCCCGCAGGAATCACACTCACGTTCTTAAACGCGGTTTTACACCATTCTATAAAGTGAAAACGGTCTTCGTTTCTGCGATCTTCAATCGCTCGGTTTTTATCAAACGCTTCGCTATCAAAACCCGCGTGTTCCACTGCCAGCGAATGGTCAACAATCAATTGAGTTTCGACAACGGGATTCACCTTGGCAGGGTCTCCGCCTTGGTCGGCAATCGCGTCTCTTAATCCAGCCAAATCAACCAAAGCTGTTTGACCTAGAATGTCATGACACACCACGCGCGCAGGATACCAAGGAAAATCTAAGTCGCTCTTGCGTTCAATGATCTGTTTTAAGCTGTCTTCAAGGGTTTCAGGATCACAGCGTCTTACTAATTGCTCTGCTAATACTCTCGACGTATAAGGCAAGGTTTTGTAAGCACCTGGGGATATTGCTTCTACCGCTTCGCAAGCGTCGAAATATTCTAAGCCCGTTCCCGGTAGAACCTTTCGATACTTGTTTTCATCAAGCTCTTGGTTTCTTTCAAGTTTTACATCAGACATACATCCACCATTATCTGTTAAATTCTATTCGTTGGTTCTCGAGGCCTTATCACATGAAGAGAAAGTCACCTCGAGATATAAGTCGGCTCGATATAGAGGACTAACGTAAATGGATTGGTAGCCAGTCTTGATGCTCTGGCCCGGTGTAGTCTGCACTTGGACGAATAATTCGATTGTTTTCTCTTTGCTCGAATACGTGTGCCGTCCAACCTGTGAGGCGGCTCATCACGAAGATAGGAGTAAACAGTTTGGTTGGGATGTCCATGAAGTGATAAGCCGACGCATGGAAGAAGTCAGCATTACAGAACAAGCCTTTCTCTCGCTTCATAACGGCTTCAACGCGCTCAGACACGGCATAAAGCTGTTCATCACCCACCTCTTGTGCAAGCTCTTTTGACCAGCGTTTGATTAGAGCGTTTCGTGGATCGCTCTCACGATAAATGGCATGACCGAAACCCATGATTTTGTCTTTGTTAGCAAGCATCTGCATGATGTTCGCTTCCGCTTCATCGGCGGTTTGCCAATCTTGGATCATTTCCATCGCAGCTTCGTTTGCACCGCCATGTAAAGGGCCTCGCAACGTACCAATCGCTGCTGTGACACACGAGTGAATATCCGACAACGTTGATGCACACACACGAGCCGCAAAGGTTGAAGCATTAAACTCATGTTCCGCGTAAAGCGTTAGCGAGCAGTGCATCACCTTCTTGTGAAGTTCACTAGGCGCTTTATCCGTTTGCATTTTCAAAAAGTAGCCACCCAGACATGCTTCACTTTGATCTTCAGTATCAATGCGGACGCCATCGTGGCTAAAGCGGTACCAATAACAAATAATCGCAGGGAAAAGCGCAAGCATTCGTTCAGTCGCGGGCAGTTGCTCAGAAAAATCAGTCTCTTGCTCTAGATTACCCAGCATTGAACAACCTGTTCTCATCACATCCATTGGATGAGCGTCTGCAGGGATAAGCTCTAGTGCTGCTTTCAAAGGTTGAGGTAAGCCGCGTAGGCCAACCAACAATGTTTTGTAATCATCAAGCTCTTTTTCAGTGGGTAAATGACCTCTTAGTAGCAGATGCGCTACTTCTTCGAACTGAGCATGATTAGCAAGGTCAGTAATATCATAACCACGGTAGGTTAAGCCAGTTCCTGATTTTCCTACCGTACATAGCGCGGTGGTTCCTGCACTCTGGCCACGTAGACCAGCACCACCGATTGCCGGTGCGCTGGCTGTTTTGTCACTTTGTTTTTTGTCTACTTTTGAAGCATTGTCGACAGCTGCTTTATCACTCAAAGATACAGACATGGTGAACTCCTTTTCTGTGTTAGCCGCCTGCACTCTTTGGTGCTGCCTGTTTATATGTCCGATGATCTTTATCATCGGTACTGGATATGGCGACTAACCATTTCACGTTATTGGATTAAGTTGATTTTTGATTATTTGAAACTGGTTTTACCCTTCGCTTGAAAACAACTGGTCAAGCTTGTTCTCGTAGTCGTGGTAATTAAGGTGCTCGTACAGCTCTTTACGGGTTTGCATTGAATCCAACAGGGCTTCTTGATTGCCTTCAACTAACAAATGCTTGTAAACATTCTCCGCCGCTTTGTTCATCGCACGGAACGCACTCAATGGGTAAAGCACCATATCGACACTTGATTGGGCCAACTCATTACAGTTGTAGAGTGGCGTTTGGCCAAACTCAGTGATGTTCGCAAGAATAGGCACGTGCTTACCCGTTGCCGATTT
>NZ_JBFRVX010000073.1:0-7095 GCF_041475345.1 Vibrio sp. 10N.222.48.A3
CTCTAAAATAGTACTGCAAGGCGACTTAACTTATGTAACCGCTGGTGATGTTCAACATGCCTTTAGCGAGCTAGAGCATATTGGAACATTCATGTCTCAAGATATTGGCGTGTTGCAACACAGTTTAGAAGCGTTGCCTTGGGTTTCTGTTGTCTCGATTCGTAAGCAGTGGCCAGACACAATAAAAGTATTTTTGACTGAGTATCATGCGACAGCTATCTGGAATGGCAATATGCTGTTGAATGAAGATGGTCAGGTGTTTAATGGTGATATTGGCCTTTTGAAGGGTGATAGAGTTAAACTTTACGGTCCAGATGGCACTAGCCAACAAGTGATTGAAAAGTGGCGACAGATAACGCCTTTAATTAACAGCCTAGGGTTAACCGTTACCTCGCTCGTTCTCAATGAGCGTCGCGCCTGGCAAATCATTCTAGACAACGGTATTCGTTTAGAATTAGGTAAAGATTTTTTAGATGAGCGTGTTGAGCGCTTTATTTCGCTTTACAACGAATTAGGTAGTAAGGCGAATCAAGTGAGCTACATCGACCTCAGGTACGATACGGGAGCCGCTGTAGGCTGGTTTCCAGAGCAAGAGTTAGAAGAGAGTACAGATGACTAAGACCGCAGATGACAACATAATCGTTGGTCTTGATATAGGCACTGCGACCATATCAGCTCTAGTTGGTGAAATATTGCCTGATGGTCAAATCAATATCATTGGTTCTGGGCAAAGCCCATCCAGAGGTATGGATAAAGGTGGTGTAAACGACCTAGAGTCGGTAGTTAAGTCGGTTCAGCGAGCTATTGATCAAGCAGAGTTGATGGCGGAATGCCAAATCAGCAATGTATTTATCTCGCTATCGGGTAAACATATCGCAAGCCGAATTGAAAAAGGCATGGGCACTATCTCTGATGAAGAAGTGTCTCAAGACGATATGGATCGAGCGATCCATACCGCGAAATCAATTAAAATAGGTGATGAGCAGAGAATTCTGCACGTGATCCCACAAGAATTTACCATTGATTATCAAGAAGGGATTAAGAACCCACTTGGTTTATCTGGTGTTCGAATGGAAGTCAGTGTTCACCTAATTTCTTGCCATAGCGACATGGCGAGAAACATTATTAAAGCTGTTGAACGATGTGGTCTCACTGTAGAACAAATCGTGTTTTCAGGACTTGCCTCAAGTAATGCGGTAATTACTGACGACGAGAGAGAGCTTGGAGTCTGTGTTGTTGATATTGGTGCTGGTACGATGGATATTTCCATTTGGACTGGCGGCGCACTGCGACACACAGAAGTCTTTTCCTACGCAGGAAATGCAGTAACCAGTGATATTGCCTTCGCTTTTGGCACGCCAGTGAGCGATGCTGAAGAGATAAAAGTAAACCATGGTTGCGCTCTGAGTGAACTCGTAAGCAAGGATGATTCTGTTAACGTCCCTAGTGTAGGTGGCCGTCCATCGAGAAGTTTGCAAAGACAAACTTTGTCGGAAGTGATTGAACCACGTTACACTGAACTTATGGGGCTCGTTAACCAAACTATTGATACGGTTCAATTACAGCTACGAGATGAAGGTATTAAACACCACCTTGCAGCTGGCGTCGTTCTCACTGGTGGAGCGGCACAAATTGACGGATTGGTAGAGTGTGCGGAACGTGTTTTCCGCAATCAAGTTCGAGTTGGTAAGCCGTTAGAAGTTAGTGGTTTAACCGACTATGTTAAAGAGCCGTATCATTCTACGGCGGTTGGTTTACTTCATTACGCAAGAGATTGTCAGATCAGCGATGAAGGTGATTACAGCGAACCTAAGCGTTCAGCACCTTCTATGTCTGGTTTATTTGGTAAATTGCGTAATTGGATACAAAAAGAGTTTTAACCTGAGTTGCAGGAAAAAACGGAGATAACACATGTTTGAACCGATGATGGAAATGTCTGACGATGCAGTAATTAAAGTCGTTGGAGTTGGTGGCGGTGGCGGTAACGCTGTTGAGCACATGGTGCGTGAATCAATCGAAGGTGTAGAATTCATCAGTGTTAACACTGATGCACAAGCACTTCGTAAAACAAGCGTTAGCAGCGTGATCCAAATTGGTGGTGATATCACTAAAGGTTTGGGCGCTGGTGCAAACCCACAAGTAGGCCGTGATGCAGCTCTCGAAGATCGAGAAAGAATTAAAGAAGTTCTAACTGGCGCCGATATGGTATTTATCGCAGCTGGTATGGGCGGTGGTACGGGTACAGGTGCTGCTCCAGTTATTGCTGAAGTTGCGAAAGAGCTGGGTGTGCTAACGGTTGCTGTTGTAACTAAGCCATTTAGCTTCGAAGGCAAAAAACGTTTAGCGTTTGCTGAGCAAGGTATCGAAGAGCTTTCTAAGCATGTGGATTCTTTAATTACGATTCCAAATGAAAAGCTACTTAAGGTACTTGGCCGCGGCGTCACTCTGCTAGAAGCTTTCGCAAGTGCAAATGATGTACTTAAAAATGCTGTACAAGGTATCGCTGAGCTAATTACTCGCCCAGGTATGATTAACGTCGATTTCGCGGATGTTCGCACCGTAATGTCAGAGATGGGTCATGCAATGATGGGTAGCGGTATCGCAAAAGGCGAAGACCGTGCTGAAGAAGCTGCTGAAACGGCAATTTCTAGCCCACTACTAGAAGACATCGACCTAGCTGGCGCTCGTGGCGTTCTTGTGAATATCACAGCAGGCCTAGATATGCGCTTAGATGAATTCGAAACAGTAGGTAATACAGTTAAGGCATTCGCATCTGATAACGCAACAGTTGTGATTGGTACTTCTCTAGACCCTGATATGACGGATGAAATCCGTGTAACTGTTGTAGCAACAGGTATCGGCACAGAGAAAAAACCAGACATTACATTAGTTGCTGGTGGTAAAGCTAAGGTTGCACCAACTCCTCAACCACAGGTCGCGGCTCAAACTGCACCAAAAGTGGAAGATAAAGTGGCACAACCATTGCAAGAAAAAACTGAGGTAAAACCTCAAGTTAAGCCGCAGCCAACAACGTCACCTGTTTCTTCAGGTACAGGCGCTAGCCAAAGTGCAGCACCTAAAGCTGAGAAAGAGAGTGGATACTTAGATATTCCGGCATTCTTACGACGTCAGGCTGATTAACAAATACCCAAAGTTTGACTATCGTCGAATTAATGGTAAAATTCGCGGTCGGTAAATACTGACCGTGATTTGTAGCACTGATAACGAGGCAAGCAGATGATCAGACAACGTACTCTGAAAGAAATTGTGAAAACAACTGGTGTGGGTCTCCACTCTGGTCGTAAAGTCACACTTACTCTTCGCCCGGCAGCTGCAAATACAGGTATTGTTTATCGTCGTACAGATGTAAATCCACCTGTAGATTTCCCAGCTGATCCAGCGTCAGTTCGTGACACTATGTTATGTACTGCTCTTGTTAATGACGAAGGCGTACGTATCTCTACAGTGGAACACCTTAATGCAGCTCTAGCGGGTATGGGTATCGACAACATTATTGTTGAAGTCGATGCACCAGAGATCCCAATTATGGATGGTAGCGCAAGCCCATTCGTATACTTGCTACAGCAAGCGGGTGTAGAAACACTGAATGCAGCGAAACGTTTTATTCGAATCAAAAAGCCAATCCGTTTTGAAGATGGCGATAAGTGGGCAGAGTTTGTGCCATTTAACGGCTTCCGTATGGACTTCGAAATCGAATTCAACCATCCAGCAATTGAATCTGATGAACAGCACCTGTTGTTTGATTTTTCTTCACAAGGCTTTGTGAAAGAAATTTCTCGTGCTCGTACCTTCGGCTTCATGCGTGATATTGAATACCTACAATCACAAAACTTGTGTTTGGGTGGTAGCTTTGATTGCGCAATCGTACTAGACGAATACCGAATTCTTAATGAAGAAGGTCTACGTTTCGAAAACGAGTTCGTAACGCATAAAGTGCTAGATGCGATTGGTGACCTTTACATGTGTGGACACGCTATTATCGGTGAGTTCCGAGCATACAAATCAGGTCACGGCCTAAATAATCAACTACTACGCGCAGTACTTGCTGATGCAGAAGCTTGGGAATGGGCAACATTCGAAGAAGAGGTTGGCTCTCCTGTTGCGTTTGCTGAACCAGGAATGGTTCTAGCGTAATTGTTGTTTACGACAATATAAGATTTTGAAAACCAGGTCATTGACCTGGTTTTTTTGTATCTATTTTCCAGATACAGTGTCGTCAGTATTTAAAAGTTGCCTAGTATTTGGCTACAGTCTGGCTAATCCATCAACAATTAGAAAGAAAAGTACCAAGCACATCAAACAAATGGGGTTATAAATGGTCGTTGGTGTGAAAATTACTTACACTAGAGGGCATTAATTTTAACTGAAGCCTTGAAAACTCTACTCTCAAGTACAATATCAAAGATACTAGATTTATCTCAGTATCCTTGGTTAGTAACTAAAGACTAGTTTATAGCTAGTAGAGACTGACGGCATTTAAAATAGATCGCGGACGATCTGAGAACGAAGAGATTCCAAGCACATGATTACTAAGCTGCTGACAAAGGTAATTGGCAGTCGCAATGACAGAACACTGCGCCGCCTTAGAAAAATTGTAAAAGAAATTAATAACTTCGAACCAACGTTTGAAGCTCTTTCAGACGATGAACTAAAAGCAAAAACGGTTGAGTTTCGTGAGCGCTTAGATAAAGGTGAATCGTTAGATCAACTTCTACCTGAAGCATTCGCTACGGTACGTGAAGCGTCGAAGCGTGTTTACGGCATGCGTCACTTTGACGTGCAAATGATTGGTGGCATGGTTCTAAATGCTGGCCAAATTGCAGAGATGCGTACTGGTGAAGGTAAGACACTTACCGCAACCCTACCAGCTTATCTAAACGCGCTACCAAGCAAAGGTGTTCACGTAATAACGGTGAACGATTACCTAGCGAAGCGTGATGCGGAAACAAACCGCCCATTATTTGAATTCCTTGGCATGACTGTTGGCGTGAATGTGGCAAACATGGCTCCGCCAGAGAAAAAAGAAGCGTACCAAGCTGACATCCTATACGGAACAAACAACGAGTTTGGTTTTGATTACCTTCGTGACAACATGGCTTTCCGTGCTGAAGACCGAGTTCAACGTGAGCGCTTCTTTGCTGTAGTCGATGAGGTTGACTCAATCTTAATTGATGAAGCTCGTACTCCGTTAATTATCTCTGGCCCCGCTGAAGATAGTTCTGACCTTTATACGCGCATTAACACTCTAATTCCTTCTCTAGAGCGTCAAGATAAAGAAGATTCAGAAGAGTACCGTGGTGAAGGTCACTACACCATGGACGAAAAATCAAAACAGGTTCACCTGACTGAAAACGGTCAAGAGTTTGTAGAAGAACTAATGGTCAAAAACGGCTTGATGGAAGAGGGTGACACACTTTACTCTCCAACCAATATCAGCCTATTGCACCATGTGAATGCTGCGCTTCGTGCACACGTATTGTTTGAGAAAAACGTCGACTACATCGTTACTGAAGAAGGCGAAGTGGTTATCGTTGATGAACATACTGGTCGTACTATGCCAGGTCGTCGTTGGTCTGAAGGTTTACACCAAGCTGTTGAAGCTAAAGAAGGTGTGAAGATTCAAAATGAAAACCAAACATTAGCATCGATCACATTCCAGAATTTCTTCCGTCTGTATGAAAAACTGTCAGGTATGACAGGTACTGCTGATACAGAAGCGTTCGAATTCCAGTCTATCTACGGCCTAGAAACGGTGGTTATCCCAACCAACAAGCCTATGGTTCGTAACGATATGCCAGATGTGGTTTATCGTACTGAAGAAGACAAGTTCAATGCGATCATTGAAGACATCAAAGACCGTGTAGCGGCTGGTCAGCCATCACTGGTTGGTACAGTTTCTATCGAGAAATCTGAACTGCTGTCTAACGCATTGAAAAAATCAAAAATTAAGCACAACGTTCTAAATGCTAAGTTTCATGAAATGGAAGCTGAGATCGTTGCACAAGCTGGTATGCCTGGTGCGGTAACTATCGCAACTAACATGGCCGGTCGTGGTACCGATATCGTGCTAGGTGGTAGCTGGCAGGCACAACTTGAGAAGATAGAGAACCCAACCAAAGAGCAGATCGAGAAGATCAAAGCTGATTGGAGAATCATTCACGATAAAGTACTTGAGTCAGGTGGTCTGCACATCATTGGTACTGAGCGTCATGAATCTCGCCGTATCGATAACCAGCTACGTGGTCGTTCTGGTCGTCAAGGTGATGCGGGTTCTTCTCGTTTCTACCTATCAATGGAAGATTCTCTACTACGTATATTTACGTCTGATCGTATGGCTGGTCTTATCCAAAGTGGTATGGACGAAGGCGAAGCGATTGAATCTAAGATGCTGTCTCGCTCAATTGAAAAAGCACAACGTAAAGTGGAAGGTCGTAACTTCGACATCCGTAAGCAGCTTCTTGAGTACGATGATGTAGCCAATGACCAACGTAAGGTTGTTTATGAGCTACGTGATGAACTGATGAGTTCAGATGACATCAGTGAAATGATCGAACACAACCGTGAAGATGTACTGGCGTCAGTTATTGATGAATACATCGCTCCTCAGTCTCTTGAAGATATGTGGGATATTGCGGGTCTGCAAGATCGTCTGAAGAATGACTTCGATCTAGACTTTGACATTCAAGGTTGGTTAGACGAAGACGACAAGCTTTATGAAGAAGCATTGCGTGAGCGCATTCTTGGTATGGCGGTTGATTCTTACAAACAGAAAGAAGAAGTGGTTGGTGCTCAAGTACTGCGTAACTTCGAGAAGTCTGTGATGCTACAAACGCTAGACGGCCTTTGGAAAGAGCACTTGGCTGCGATGGATCACCTTCGTCAAGGTATCCACTTACGTGGTTATGCTCAGAAGAACCCGAAACAAGAGTATAAGCGCGAGTCGTTTGAACTGTTTGAAGGCCTACTAGATGTACTGAAAACAGACGTTGTGACCATCCTTTCTAAAGTTCGTGTTCAGCAACAAGAAGAAGTTGAAAAGATGGAAGCTCAACGTCAAGCTCAAGCTGAACAAGC
>NZ_JBFRVX010000074.1:0-461 GCF_041475345.1 Vibrio sp. 10N.222.48.A3
GTGTTACCGGCACGGCACGTCACCCGACGTTCTGTCTGATTAAAATAACGATCGATAAGTGCTTCTAGCTTTTGTTGATACACGTATCGTTATCCTATGTGACCAATTGAATGTAGCACCCACACCATAACAAAACTCAGTAGCACACCAACCACACCTAAAATAATACCGATTCTGGCCATTTGATTACTTTGCACATGACCTGTGGCATGAGCCAACGCATTCGGTGGCGTACTGATTGGCAGCGACATACCTAATGAAGCGGCAAAAGTCACAACCAGAATTAACGTTAACTCACCGCCTAGTGGCGTGAGTGAAGCCATAGACGAACCTAATGCAGCCATAATTGGCATTAACAAGTTAGCTGTTGCGGTATGAGACATAAAGTTTGCCATTACCAAACACAAGAACGCCGCTCCGAACAACACCACATAGGGTGAGTAAGCATCAAACGGAATGCT
>NZ_JBFRVX010000075.1:0-8515 GCF_041475345.1 Vibrio sp. 10N.222.48.A3
ACCTTGCAGTTGTTGGTATGTCTGAGACGCAAACCACAACAGGTGTGAACCTTGGTATTTTTGGTGCATCAAAAGTAAACCAAGAAATGACAGGTGCTTCACTAGGTTTCTTTAACTGGAACACAGGTAAAACAACAGGTGTTAACCTAGGTGCTGTTAACATTACTAATGATGTAAAAGGCGCGAACGTGAGTTTCGTAAACTATTCTGAAGGGAACACTATGGTGGATGTTGGCGCTGCGAACCTTTCAGAGGTGTCGACGGTTCAGGTTGGTATCTTCAACAAAACCAATAAAATTGAAGGTGTACAGATTGGCCTGATCAACTGTGCTGACAATGGTTTTTTCCCGTGCTTCCCAATTGTGAATTTCGCTAAGTAAGACGGTAGCCGCGCTGGTTTCAATATTGGTGAGCGACGTTCTTACCAAGGCTTAAAGCTATCCATGATTGAACCTATCAACGCCTTTACTTCTATGTTTAGGCGTTATTTTACATCTGCTATCTCACTCCTTAAACGTTACTGTAAGCATGTTGTTTTATACTCTTGTTGCGATGTTCTCACTTGTGGGTACAATGTGCGCTAAATTTTCAACGATGACTTACATGCTTTGATTAATCCCCATACCGTCGATTTTAAAAAGGCTTTCTTAAGTCTGACCGCCAGCTTTTTAGTGGTTTTTAGCTTGTTACTTGTTGATTCAGCGGAAGAGTCAGAAAAGCAGTATGGAATTGAAAACCAAGGCGTGACACGCTCTTTAGCGGAGCTTACACAGATTATTAATGCTCTTGAATATAATATTACCGCACTTTATCCGCTGCATGGGGATGCCTACGTATTCTCACATGAGCAAAAGGTCGAAGGTGATACGTGTTACTTCATTAGTGAAGAGCAAGCTGCCCCTAGATTTGATTTTATGTTCTCTGGCCCAAGTGAGATGTGCGATCTAAAGTCGGATCTTCATTTAGAAGCTGGTAGGCGCATGTTTATCGCACCCACCATGGCTTACTTTGCGAATACCATTGATACCATCTCTGCGATTTACTTTATCTCCAAAGATAAATTTATTATATCGTCGCCTTCCGATTTCGCCCGTTACATTAAAGGTGACACCTTTGATTCAGTCGTCAATAGTCGCCCTTATTGGGTGAATACGATTCGTTTTGGCTTAGCTCAGGGTCAAGATCAAGTGGTGTATACCGGCCAATACGATGACTACCTAACAGGGAAGAAGGTAGTGACCTTAACCAAAGGTATCTATGTTGATGGTGAGTTTAAAGGAGTACTCGGTGTTGATGGTTACGTCTCTAATCTCGTCTCTAATCCCGTTCATGGATACAAGGTGACGAGCGCAAGAGGAGTAAACAAATATGGGCTGTTGGACTTTACCTATTCACGACCTTTGTACGTCGATGGAATTAATACTGAGTTATACCTGACTATTGAAGAAGGAAAGAGTGAGCATTTTTTACATTTGCTGGAACTGGAGCGGGTTCAATTACTGATTTTGTTAGCTTTGTACTTTATCTCAGCACTATGGTTGTGGCGGTTTTATACCAAGCAAGAGCACAAGCGATTGAAGAATTTAGCGATGCTCGACCCATTGACTGGTTTATATAATCGGCGTGGTTTTGAAGCTCGGTTGCTGAACCAAAATGAGGAGCCAATTATTGGTGTTGGCGTATTTGATATCGATGATTTCAAAGTGGTGAATGATCAGTATGGTCATAAGGTGGGAGATGAGGTGATTTGCCATGTTGCTCAGTTAATGCTGAACAGCGTTAGGCAGAAAGATATCGTGGCGAGATTTGGTGGTGAAGAGTTTGTTGTCGCGATTACGGGCGAATCATCCGAATTACTTTCATCGATCTTTGAACGAATTCAAAATGACATTAGTTTACAAAGTTATCGATGCGCGACCGGTGACAAGATTAATATATCAGTCTCTGGGGGAGCGACGCTTTACTCTCTGTTCAAGTTCGACAGCATTGGACACTTGTGGGAAAACCAGAGTATTCGTTCATCAGATGAGCAGCTTTATAAGGCGAAGGCCGCAGGCAAGAATCAAGTGTCTATTCACGTACATTAATCTGTGAACTGCAGTTTAGAGCCTAGTCGTTTGCTAGGCTCTTTTTTATCTAAGGAAAAAGACCCTTAAGATGAAACAGTAGCTAAGAATAAAATGCAGATAAGGCCAAGTGTCTTCCGACGAGGTGTTACTTCTTCACGCGGACTTTTCTCATCCACTTCTGGTGAACACCACGGCGTAAGCTCTGGAAGCTGTTTTCTACCTTGTCTACCCCAAGCAGAATCACTAGCGCCATTAGCGTGATAATAACCGACTGCGAAAGGTGGCCAAGTGCGATCATCATACCTAATGCAGCGAGTACCCAGATAATCGCCGCTGACGTTACACCATGAATCTTTCCATCCAATGTCATCATTACCCCAGCACCAAGGAATCCAACCCCCGTAATTATCTGACCAAGTACACGAGCTTGATCGAGAGTGTTGGGGGATAGGCTAATCGCCATGGTGAGGAAGAAGTAAGTACCGCTAATGATAAGGATCGATGTCCGGATCCCGACGGGTTTACCGCGTGTTTGCCTTTCGATTCCGATTAAAGAACCACACAACATGCATGCTGCGAGGCCTGCCCAGCTAAAGGGGGCAAGGTTGAGAGCTTGTTCTATAAATTGTGACATATCACCCCTCCTAAGAATTTAGAATAGAGCCGAGTATGCTAATAATAGACCGGACGATCGAACAAAAAATTTTTGTCGTGAAGGTGCATTTAGCAACGTGTTGTCGTTACAGATAAGCTTAGTCGCTTTTTGAAGCTCGCTCGTTATTCAATGTTTAGGTCGAGTGGTGTTTTGCTACTGCGTCCGCCAATTTCACGGGTTAACTTAGGTACTAGATAGCCAGAAACCTCAGAGATTAATCCCTTAAAGTGGTGTTTCGCTTCTTCATCGGAGATATAGAAATGAGCAGCTCCCTGAACTTTATCAAGTACATGCATGTAGTAAGGTAAAATACCGGCGTCGAATAGCTTTTCACTTAATTTTTTCAATGAGCTAGCGCTGTTATTTACGCCTTTTAGCATTACGCCTTGGTTGAGCAGAGTCGCACCAGTTTGCTTCAGCTTATGGAAGGCCTGCTTGAGCTCTAAGTTGATTTCATTGGCATGATTAATATGGCTAACCATGACTACTTTAAGACGAGTGTTAGCTAATGTTTGGCATAGTTCATCAGTCACTCGCGCCGGAATCACGACAGGTAATCGGCTGTGAATTCGAACGGTTTTCACATGTGGAATTTGTTCGATAGCATTGATCAGCCACTCTAGTTCGCTGTCTTTGGCCATAAGAGGATCGCCGCCAGACAAGATCACCTCGTTGATCTCGGGATGTTGAGCCACATAATCGAGGCTAGTTTGCCAAACAGACTTAGATCCTTTGTTATCTTGATAAGGGAAATGACGGCGAAAGCAGTAACGGCAGTTAATCGCGCAGCCACCTTTCACGATCATTAGCGCGCGGCTTTTGTATTTGTGTAGTAGTCCCGGAATCGCGTTTTCTTGCTCTTCTAAGGGGTCAGCAGAATAGCCTTGGTGCACATCAAACTCTTCACTTAGCGGTAAAACTTGTCTTAGCAAAGGGTCGTGTGGATTGCCTTTTTCCATTCGCTCAACAAAGCTAAGAGGAACTCGAAGTGAAAACAGCTCACGTGCTGCGAATCCTTTTTGCCACGGTGTTGGGTCTATTTCCAATGCTTCAAGCAGTTTTGTCGGGTCAGAGATCGCATTCGATAGTTGTTTGAGCCAGTTTTGCTCAACAGATTCGACTTTTCGGGTTATGATATGCGGCATTGAAATTAACTCAAAGATGTGGAAGAGAAAATCATGGCGTCAGTAAGCACCAATGAATTCAAAGGCGGTTTAAAATTCATGTTAGATAACGAGCCTTGCGCAATTATCGACAATGAATACGTTAAGCCAGGTAAAGGCCAAGCGTTTAACCGTGTAAAACTTCGTAAACTGCTGTCAGGCAAAGTGTTAGAGAAAACATTCAAGTCAGGCGAAAGCTTCGAGCTTGCAGATGTTGTTGACGTTGAACTAGGCTACCTATACAACGACGGCGAATTCTACCACTTCATGAACAACGAAACATTTGAGCAAATCGCAGCAGACGTAAAAGCAGTCGCTGATTCAGCAAAATGGTTAGTTGAAAATGACGTTTGTACTCTAACGTTGTGGAATGATAACCCTATCACTGTTACTCCGCCAAACTTTGTTGAGATCGAAGTAACTGAAACTGATCCTGGCCTTAAAGGCGATACACAGGGTACGGGTGGTAAACCTGCAACTCTAGCAACAGGCGCGGTAGTTCGTGTTCCTCTATTCATCGCTATCGGTGAAGTTGTTAAAGTTGATACTCGTACTGGCGAATACGTTGGTCGTGTGAAGTAATTTGATTGTGTCCATCTTGTTTAAGGTGGCTCAGTGAAATAGAAAAGGTCGCTTATGAGCGGCCTTTTTTGTATCTGGCGATCGGAGAAGAGCAGATTCGAGTAAACGAGATTCGACAAGTAACAAAAAAGCAGAACAAGATAATCCTGTTCTGCTTCTAGTATTTTCGTTCTTAAACTCTTCGAATCTCAGTTACCCGAATCTCGAATCTGCTCTTAACTGTTAAATCATAAAAATGAAGATAACAGATAGCGCGCTGATTAGGCCTGCAACGAAGTAGCAACCCACTTTACCAGCAACGCCGACGTGGAACTTAAGGTCGTGCATGCCGTGGTGAAGACGGTGCATTGCATGCCACATTGGCAGTGCTAGCGTACCGATGATGAATAGCGCACCGATAATGCTGGTGGCAAACTCAGAGACACGTTCGTAGCTCATTGCATCCGCATCGATAATGCCCATTGGCACCAAGATACCCAGCACTAGAATGGTGATTGGTGTAATCATCGCGAACCAAGTACCGCCAGCGCCGAATAGGCCCCACCAGATTGGTTCATCAGAGCGTTTCGGATTGTGGTTAACATTGTAATTTGTGTTCATAACGAAGCTCCTTACACCACCATCAGAACGATTAAAGAAATAAATGCCACCGCTGCCCACTGGGTCAGTACGATGATTCTTTTATCTACCAATTTGCCTTTAAGGCGGATTGGCATTACTTGAGGCATCATGCTGAAGAAGGTCTGAGCGTGCAGTAAGCTGCCTAGCAGTGCCACGATGTTGATACCAACAACGACAGGGTTAGCCATAAAGCTCAACCAACCTTCCCACGCTTCAGGCCCTTTCACTAGCGAACCCAAACCGAAGGTTAGGAACAGAGTGAATAGAATCAAAGGCAGTACAGTCGCTTCACGTAGCATGTAGAAGCGGTAGAACGGATGGTTGCTCCACCACGTTCTCTTCATCTCACGAACATAAGGCTTACGGTTGCTCATATTATGCCTCCTCTGCTGTTTTTACTTGCGATCCATCAGGCTTGAACATCGAGATAACGAAGTCCATTGAAGACTCAACTTTGCCTTGGTTTACAGCTGCTGCTGGATCTACTTTCTTCGGACAAACGTCAGAACAGTAACCTACAAACGTACAGCCCCAAGCACCGTTGTCGCCATTGATAAGCTTCATGCGCTCAGCTTTACCATTGTCACGGCTATCTAGGTTGTAGCGGTGAGCAAGAGCAAGTGCCGCAGGGCCAATGAACTCAGGGTTTAGACCAAATTGAGGACACGCTGCGTAACACAAACCACAGTTGATGCAGCCAGCGAACTGTTTGTACTTCGCCATTTGCTCTGGAGTTTGGATGTTAGTGCCGTCTTCTGGTTTACGGTCGTTACCAATGATGTAAGGTTTGATTGCTTCAAGGCGTTCGATGAACGGTGTCATGTCGACAATCAAATCTTTCTCGATTGGGAAGTTAGCTAAAGGCTCGATCTTGAAGCCGTTCGGGTAGTCACGTAAGAAGCTCTTACATGCCAGTTTTGGCACGCCATCAACCATGATGCCGCAAGAACCACAAATCGCCATACGACAAGACCAACGGTAAGACAGGTCTTTATCTAGGTTATCTTTGATGTATTTCTGGGTCGCAGGGCTTTCAAATGTACGGAATTTCTCTGGGAATACAGGCCAGCCCCACATACCTGAATCTTCAGCATGCAGTTCACCGTGCAGAGCATCAAACGCCGCTTGATGCATCAGGCTTTCACCGCCCTCTTCAACGAACGCTAAGAACGCTTGTGCGCGGTCGCTGTTTTTGTCTAGATGACGAGTCTTAAATTCTGCGAATAGCAGAGGTAAGATGCTCATCTTCAGCTCAGACACTTCAGTGTAATTCACCCAGTGCGCTTCACGAGCTTTCTGTAGGCGCTGCTGGAACTCGGCGCTGCCTACCGTTTGTTGCGCTTCCGCGCTTAATGCGAACTCAGGAACTGAACTCACATCAATGTATAAGACGTTCAACCAACGACGTGAAGACGGGCTGTATGGGCTCGCACCTTCCGGGTTTGCAGGGAACAGTGAGTGAATTGGGTTTAGACCAACAAAGTCACCACCGCGAGACGCGATATCCGAAACAAGCTGTTTTAGGTCACCGAAATCACCAATACCCCAGTTGTGCTGAGTTCTTAGCGTGTACAGTTGAACACTTGGTCCCCAAAGCTTTTTGCCTTGCTCAATGGGTGACTGCTTGAAGCATGCTTTGGGCGTAATAATCAACGTCATCTCGTAAGGTTTCTTACGGCGCTTACGACTCACAATGAGCTTGTGATAACCCCATGCCAAATCACTTGGCAATGCAAACACTAAAGGGCCACCCTCGGCACGCTCGTCACGAACGACTTGAGATTGAAGATAGCCTTCAAGTACCTCTCCTTGCTCGGTTTCTAAGCGCCAGCTGAACTCACTTTCACGAGCACTCACACCCAGATTGAGTGTCACTTCTACTGGCTCACCGTCACGCAAGACAAGAACCGGGTCTAATACATCTTTTCTGTGCTTTCTTTCTGCAGATTTAAGCAGTGCATCATCGCTGCTTGTATCGTAGCCCAATGAAGCCAATAGAGACGTAATCGTCTCTTCTGATACTTGTGCTTCATCGCCCCACGCACTAACGTAACTATCAGCAATATTTGCCATTTCTGCGACTTGTTTTAATACGGTCTGTTCTTTCATCGCTCTCTCCGAAAACGTTCTGACGCTTTCAATTTTTGTAGGGTTGTCTATTTAATTTTTACTAATCAATTAGCTTGTGACAATCAGTTTGTAAGCATTGCTATCTGAATAAGCCGTCTATTTGCTCACAAGCTAATTGAGCCAAGGCAAAAACTGCCTTGGCTACTTTGCAACTATTAACGGTTAACCGCTTCAAGTTTCCAAATGTTGTTCACGTAGTCGCGAATTGAGCGGTCTGATGTGAACTTACCAACCAATGCCGTGTTAAGAATCGCTTTCTTAGCCCAACCAGCTTGGTCTTTGTATTGCGTACCCATGTCTTCGTGCGCTTTCACATAAGATGCGAAGTCAGCAAGACATAGGTAAGGGTCACCACCGTCTAGTAGGCTATCAAACGTTGCACGTAGAAGACCGGGTTGACCTGGAGTGAACTCATCGCCAGTCAGTAGATCTAGAGATGCTTTCAATAGTGGGTCTGCATTGTAGTAATCGTATGGGTTGTAACCCTGAGCTTTCAGTGCAACAACACCGTCAACTTCTAGGCCGAAGATGTAGATGTTTTCATCACCAACTTCTTCACGAATCTCAACGTTTGCACCATCCATCGTACCGATAGTTAGAGCGCCGTTTAGAGCCATCTTCATGTTGCCCGTACCTGAAGCTTCTTTACCAGCTAATGAGATTTGCTGAGAAACGTCTGCTGCAGGGATGATGATTTCAGCCATGCTTACACGGTAGTCAGGGATGAATACCACTTTAAGCTTGTTACCGATGCGAGGATCGTTGTTGATCTTCTCTGCAATCTTGTTAACCGCGAAGATGATTTCTTTTGCTAGGTGGTAACCCGGTGCTGCTTTCGCTGCGAAGAAACATACGCGTGGCTCACACTCGAAACCAGGTTCGTTAAGAATACGGTGGTACAGAGACAGAATGTGTAGCAAATCTAGGTGCTGACGCTTGTATTCGTGCAGACGCTTAATTTGAACGTCAAAGATAGCGTTAGTATCTAGCTCGATACCCATGTTCTCTTGAACCCAATCCGCAAGACGCTGTTTGTTTTCTTTCTTAACAGCCATAAATTCTTTTTGGAATTTCGCGTCTGTTGCAAACTTAGCGATGCCTTCTAGCTGCTCAAGTTTTGCTGGCCACTCAGAGCCAATCTTACCTGTGATTAGATTAGATAGACCTGGGTTACAGAACTTCAACCAACGACGTGGCGTGATGCCGTTCGTTACGTTAGTCAGTTTACCTGGGAAGATTTCGTTGAACTCTGGGAACAAGTCTTTCTTAACCAGTTGAGAGTGAAGTGCGGCTAC
>NZ_JBFRVX010000076.1:0-36061 GCF_041475345.1 Vibrio sp. 10N.222.48.A3
AAGCCGAAGCTCCTAAAGTCAAAACGCCTAAAGTCAAAACGCCTAAAGCCGATGCTCCTAAAGCGGCACCAACCTCTTCAGTTAATGAATCGAACGATGTCCCATCTGAGCTAGAAGAAAGGTACGAAAAATTAGCTAAACAATTCGATGAAGATTCAGACATGGTTGATGAAAGTCTTGAAGAAGCTTCAGAACAGTTATTGGATGACGAACTATTTGGTGACCTAACTGACGCGCTTAACGGTAATGACGATTACGACCCATCAACTTCATTTAGAATGTAAAGAGAGTTTATATGGCTACAATGAAATGGCTAGACCTAAGTGCAGACAACGCAAAAATCTCTGTAGAAAGAAACCCTGGCAAGCCTGGTACCGAAATGCAAATTGTTGCGATTAGTGGAAATGTAACAAAACAGCAAGGTGAAATGCTTAAAGGGTTAGGGTTTACCCAATTAGGCATCACTAACCCTACCCGCTCAAAAGTGTTTGCTTCTATGAAGTACACTAAAAAAGAACCTATCGCAAAAGGTGATCTTAAATTATATCAATTGGTTATCAACAAAATTGAATTCGATAAGCTCCAGGAAATATTCCCTAACTCTGAAATGGTTAACACCCCTACAAGTGAACTTAAAGGCTTTTGGGAAGGCTTCGCCAAAAACACCCCTGAAGCACAGTTCTCTTCTGTCAATTCTGTTAAAAGCCAATTGGCATTACAGAGTGCAGAGTCCATCGGCCTAAATGAAAATGGCACCGAAATTTTCTTAACTTCAACGAACGATCGTTATTGCCTAAATGGTGAAAACCTTATGTTTGCTAAGAAAAGAAATTCCAACGCTTTTATGGAATTTGATTGGTTAAATAGTTCATCTAAATTGGCTGCAGCTAAATCATTAATGGCTGAAATGGAGCAAACAGGTCAAGCTATAACACCTAACCGATTAGATCAGATTATTGAAACTGGTGGAGAGAGTATCCGCTTAACTTCAAATCGTGCGGCTGAAGTTCAAACGGATATCATTATTAATTTAAACTCATTACTGTTAAATGACATCCGTAGTACACACAACAAAGAATCGATAAATTTAGAAACCCTATCCACATTAAACGACAATATGGCGAACATGCCGCATTCTCATCGAGATAGTATGTTCTCCAAGCCATTACCACCAGCCTATTCCTTTGTGGCCCGTAGTTTTCTTGAGGCGATTGATAACTGTGAATCACTTACCGTTATCAATGATAAAACTACGTCTTTAGCCACCCTTATTCCTAGCGAAATGCCGATCAGGTTCATGAAAGAACAGGGGAATCGACATGAACTATACTCGACTGCATTTCAAAATGAATTTGGTAAAACATCAACTTCCCTTTATCAAGCGGGGAACCAAGCTGTAACGCCAGGCTCTCAGATTTTATTGGCCACTAACCAAGGTTCTCTAAATGAACCTCTGGAAATATTTGGTGTAACTGTGAACTATCAAGCTGAGTTGGAAGCAGTTCAAACACTGAACACTATGAATGACAATTCTCAAGCTATGATTGTCATGAACGCTGATGACTCCTATTCACTGGGTACCGTGTCTATGGAATCTTATGATGTCCATAATCATATCTTCCAGAACTTTAATGTCGTCGATATGTTTGACGCGTCACCGATAATTTTTGGCGATAACGAGGAAGTTAACGCTAAGCGTGTTTACCTCATTAACGGAAAAAAACCAATACCTAGTAGCACCAATGCCCCAACAGATATCAAAGCTCTGTACTCGGTCAACGATATCTATGAAGTATCACTAGCACTTAAGGACGCATTTGTAAGTACCATTACATCGAAGCCTAACCTTAAATCCACCGACTTAACCTCAACCACTTCAATCTCAGATATATTGGCTAACTACACATCAAACCAAACTGAATCCTCAAAATACGATTTGAACTTCGCTCAGTCACGATATACCCCACTCACCTCACTAAGTCGCGCCAACGATATGGCCGCAATGCCAAGCAACTTCGTGAACGCAAATCGCGAAGCTGTTATTAAACTCATTAAAGATGTTGGCAACCCAGATCAATTTTTGATGTCAGAGATGGGAATGACCAGCGAAGAAATCACCTCAGTTTGGGATGCAGAGCAAATAGATGCGATCACCCTAGGTATTTGGAGGCTTAAAAATAACAAGCCATTCCTACAGGGTGATGCTACCGGTAAGGGTAAAGGGCGTACATTAGCGGCATACATGGCTTGGTCTGTAAAACAAGGCCGAACCCCAATATTCATGACTTCTAAGCCAGATTTGTTAAATGATATCTACAGGGATATCCGTGATACTGGGCTTGATAAATATATTGACCCATTTTTCCTTATGCCAGATGGCAAAGATATTGTTGATAAGAGTCAGAACTCAGTAATTTTTGATAGCAAGTCGATTACCAAAACAAAAGGTGATTATCTAGAAGGCAACTATACTTCTATCAATGAAAACTTAATCTGTACTACTTACTCTCAAATCAACGGTTTGAAATCTGTTCGTGGTCGAAAAAAAGTTAAGATTGAAGATCGTATAAACGATCGCGCTAAATGGTTAATTGAGTTCGCTAAGAATAACAATGTGCAATTCTTATTCGACGAATCACATAACATAGCGAGTAAAGACACTAACAGTAACGCTGTCATCGATCTTTTAAAGGATCAATCACAGCACCCAACCATTCGAGCATCTGCTACATGGGCTAAAAACGAAAAGAATATTGCTCAATGTAGTGATTTATTCCCCGAAGAATTTACTCCTCAAGTTCTTGAAAAAATGGTCCGACAAGGCGGAACAACTTTCATCGAGACACTTTCAACTACGTTGATAGCAGAAGGCGCTATGGTTCGCCGTGAGCACAACTATGGCAAACGTATCGTTAATATCATTGAGTCCAAACAACAGCAACGAAATAAAATAGCAACAGACACACTTTCTGAAATCATGCAGAAAGTGAAAGAGTATGGACGTGAAATTTTTAAAGGTATCGCAGCTATCTCAAGGTTTCAGCATCAACATAAAGATGTAGATATTATGTCATTTGCTGGTACTTACAGCATTATCACAGAGTCTTTTGTCGAAGCTCTTCGATCTGAAGAAATCGCTAGGAGTGCAATATATTCCATAAACAATAGCGAAAAGCCAATTATCGGTGTAGATAAAACTGCTGAACAGCAATTACGCTTTCTTTACGATTCAATTTGTGAGACTGAAGGTATAGAAAGTGGCAAACCTATTGAACTAGCAGTGTTCCCCGATTTCAAAGTAGCTCTAGACCGTTGGCTAATTCGCGAAGGTAATCGCAAAGTAAAAGTAACAATAGAGCCGACACCGGCACAAATTGCTGCAGCTAATAAAATAGGCGAGGAAGCACTTCCCACCATAACTACCGAAGATGTTCACTGGCGTAGTGAATTAGATATAACCTCTCCCACATTCCAGAAGTTAGACGCCCTAGAGAAAGAAGTATCTGATCTTATTTCCAAGATGCCAACTTTACCTCTTTCGCCTATTGATGTCGTTAAGACAGAGTTGGCAAAGCAAGGTATGACTTCAACCGAAGTATCAGGCCGAAAACTTCATGTTCGTTTAAGTGACGACGGCAATGGTTACGTCATAGAACCAACGAAATTTGATGACAAACCCCAAGCTCAATATGACTTTAACTCAAATAAAGCAAACGCAATCATTGTTACAAGGTCTGGAACCGAGGGAATCTCACTTCATGCACAAGGTAACTTTAAACAGACTGGTGCTCAAAATCGCCGTCATACCTTCCTAATGAGTTCATTCTTCGATGTAACCCAAGAAGAACAGCTATTCGGACGTGGAGAGCGCAAAGGCCAAGTAACCACATCAAAATCAAGTAAAGTAATAACTGGAATGCCCGTAGAAGCACGTTTATTGGCTATCAGTGAACGAAACCGATTAAGATTATCTGCATCGACAACCGGTAACTCACAATCGATTCGAGCTACAAATACCATACCAAATTTGATGAACAACTTTGGTAACAACGTCGTTGCTGAATACTTATCTGAACAGCAAGAAATAATGGAACTGTTAGATTTTTCTCAATCTGAACAGCAAAACATTCAAGATTTTGGATCTGATGCATTCAATAGTAATGAGATTAGCAGCCTCTCAACTAAGGTGCTAGGTCGTATGTCACTGTTGAATTACGAACAGCAAAACTCCCTACTTGATGAGTTGACCTCGTTCTATAATTCGAAATTGGAAGCTGAACGCTCAAAAGGTTTAGACCCAATAAATACGCGAATGGTTTCAGGAAAAATCACTACCATTAAAGAAAGTACTCTTTCTGGCACGACTAAAACTCATTACGTCAGTGAATTTGAAAAACCTGTGATCCTAGAGCAAATTAAGCTAGAACACCCTCCAATTCAAATGAACACCGAAGTCCTTGAAACGAATATTCATAGGTCTTTGAAGTCTCTATCTGAATATTTGCAAAAACCTAACTCTAACCTTACTGAGCTAGGTATCCACCTGATCAAGCTAAAAGAAAAAGGTCTTGAACGAGCACTACTTCAGCACAATCAAAGCGCCCTTGTATCATTACGTAACCGCAGTGCTGGTGCCGCTACTATTTCTAGTGTTGAAGAAGCTCTGGCCATGCCTGATAGCAACAAAGTTAAAACTGCATTGCGCAACTTTGAAACGATTTCGATTTTAACTAAGAGCGTTAAAATTGGACAGGTCTTAAACATTCAAGATGGTCGAAAAATCGTCATTTCAAATTTGGAGTTTCCAAAAGATAATCACAACATTCTGAACCCGTGGCTTTACAACGTTGAGTACTACTCTACCAAAGGTGAGATCGGTAAAAAAATGTCTGCTATGACATTTTCGCAGTATTTTAGTGGACCGGAGGACGTTAAGAACAACTCACTTGGGATGTATAGCAACGATCATGCTATCAATGAAGAATTTAGAAGCCTCAAACTATCCGGTGGCATCGAATTTATCAATATACTTAAAGGTAACATAGTTGAAGCAGCTCGCTTGAATGCTGAAACCCGAATGGGTTCCCAAATCATTCTAAAAGATTTAGATAATGGACGTTCAGTTCCTGTAATTCGCGCAAGAAAAGACCTCACTTTTGAAAAAATAATGAATCAACAGTTTGGAGCGAATCATGAAGCGAATGGAATTATCCTTAAGCACTATGAATTGAATCTGCAGCAATTACCTAACGTTTATATCTTCGATCATATCTCCTCCATAGGAAGTGATACTAAACAACAGGGTGCTGTTATCATAGGTGATGCTGCATCACCTATTAAAATTAAACTGCCTAAAACAAAAGCGGGACGTCGAATACTAGCTAACTCGAACCCGTTTGATTCAAGAGAAGTATTCAAAGACGGATTTAACAAGAAAACTGGATTGTATTCTGAGTACTACTTCGATCTCGAAGATTCATCTTTTGCCTTAGAAGTCCTTAATGATGCTGGCTTTAATATTCTTATTAGCGGTAATGAACTGGATCTTTTGAAGAAACAAACCAATAGAGTTCTGGCTAAATTCTCTCATTCATCTACGCAAGAAATCGACAACTCCGCAACAAGCAAGGACCAAATGACCATCAACGATGCGATGGTTGCATTAGAGTCGGAAGCTGATATGGAGAGCGACATAGAGGTTGTATTAGAAAATTCGAACAGCATAGAAAACGCAAAATCTGAAATTGAAGAATCTCTTACATTGGCTGGGGGACTGCCAGAAATAGAAGACGATATTAAACCTACAAATAAAGCTGAAGTTGCAAGTGATAAATCAGATGAAGAAATATCACATGATTTAGCGGATCTGGTTGGAGAAGTACGTGCTCAAACTCAACCCGACGCATGTATCGCTCAACCAGAAAAAGTGGAAATGGAAGATCATTCATTATCTAATACTGAAGGTATTTCAGATGTTAGTTCAGAACTAATTGAAGAAATAGAGGCCGCTATAGATACCACTTTACCGGTATTTGAAGGGGTTCACTCAGAAGATCTAAATGATGACATTATTTCCAGCCTTCAATCGCAAGTCGGTAATACAACGCTGCATACTGAAAGCGAAGGTAATCTATTGAACGTCGAGAATGCAAATTCAATTGCTTCCAATAACCCTCCGAATCCTGAAGTTGAGGACGAATTCACCGATGTGGACAACCTATTTAGTTCTGACCTTGCAGTGAATGAAAACGTAAATTCTCCTACTTCAACTGCAGAGACAGTGCCAAATGAAAGCATCGACCAGGCAGAACATGACGAAGATGAAGTCGAAGACATTATGAATTTCTTCGAAGAAAACGACATTGCAGATGAAATAGAAATGGACGAAGCCATTGCAGAATCTCTGCCGATGGATGCCACCTCGACATCAGAACTGTTAGATGAACTGAACAACAACCAAAACTCAGAAGAAATTTCTAATCTTTTTTCACCAACGCCATAAGGAAATGTAATGAAATTTTATGAAGTGTGGCCTGATTTGGTCAATTACAATCAGCAGTTTAATGAATTGGTGAATAACCTATCCGATGATGCAGAACCTCTTGAAGTGGAGTTCCCCGAAAGGGGAGTTCACTATATCTTTTTGGTAACTGTATCTGAGGTTGGTGCTGACGAGGACACAGAAGATTTCTATAAGAACCAAGTGATAATTCAAAAAATACTTGGTGCTGACGACCTATCTCACGGGATGCTTGTCGATTTGGAAGGTGAAGTAAACTGGGTTAGTGTGGGATCAGACATTATTTCTATAGATCATTACTTTGATAGTTACACTGACACGGCGGCGGTGGTGTATGGCTAAAACACTTTTAATCGTAGAATCTCCGAAGAAAATTGAAAACTTCCAAAAATATCTTGGTGATGAATACATAATTAAGGCCAGTGTTGGTCATATTCGAGACTTACCGAGTAACGACATGGGCTTAGATGAAAATCTTCGACCTATTTACGTCGAAACTAAACCAGATGTTATTGCTGCCCTCAAAAGGGCGGCTAAACAATGTTCTCAAGTCGTCATTATGACCGATTTAGATAGAGAAGGTGAAGCAATCGGTTGGCACTTAGTCGACGCATTAGATCTAGGCGATAATTACATACGATGCACCACAAACAACCTAAGCAAAGATGGCATTTTAAAAGCATTAAATAACCCACGAAAACTTGATATGAACCAAGTTTACGCACAAGAATCACGTCGGGTTCTGGATAGATTAGTCGGTTTTAAAGTAAGTGGCCTAACCAGCAAGTTGCTATCTCTACCCTCTGCAGGTCGAGTTCAATCTCCAGCTTTGAGGCTGCTTGTAGATAGACAAGAATTAATCGATAAATTCTCTAGAGTCCCATACCATGATTTAAGCATTTTACACCCTGCTCCAAATGGGAAACAGTGGATGTCCAAATTGGATGTCGAGTCGATGATTGCCACAGGGAAAATCGACCATTTACTATCTCCACAATTGCTTGACGATGCAGGAAGGCCTAAACAACGTCATATCACTAATCCTAAATTCATCCAGACGATCTCCGACGAAGTGTTTCGTCGCGGCACAATTCGCGTTGTTAGCTTTTCACAAAAGGACTCGAAAACCAAAGCTCACGCACCTTTTACAACATCAACAATGATACAGAGTGCTTCGAATTCTATTGGGTTATCTACTGAACAGGCTATGCTCGCGGCTCAAGGGCTTTTCGAAAAAGGTCTAATTACGTACCACCGAACAGATAGCACTACATTCGAAGCAGACTCTCTTAAATTAGTTCGAGATTTCATCGATACCTGGCAGAAAGGGAAAGGGACGGACAGGTACTTATCCCCAACAATCAATTCATACCCAAACCCGAATGGCGCTCAAGCTGGCCATGAAGCCATTCGACCTACCAATTTCAATTACGATCTATCACTGTTAACAAACGCTCAAGAGCGCGATTTATATAAGCTCATCTTTTGCAGAACTGTAGCGTCACAAATGAGTGATGCTCTATTTAGCACCTCTGAAGTCGTGCTAGATGGAGGATTCGAAATTGCTTCTGTACCCGTTAGATTCAAAGCTCACGGTCGCATTCCAGTTTTTGATGGATGGAAAAGCATTTACTCTGAATCTGAGGAATTAGGTGAATTCGATGAAAAACCGTCTGAACAATTGATACCTGAAGTCTTTAATGATCAAAGCGTACAAGTCCTCAATTGCTCAGTCCAAAAGAAAACAACCAAGCCACCATCTAGATATACCGAGGCAAGTCTTGTCTGCGACCTTGAGAAGCGCGGTATTGGTCGACCATCAACTTATGCCACTATTTTTAAAACGCTCTACTCTAGACCGTACATTAAGGCTGATGGCCGTTTTTTAAGTCCTATGAAAAATGGTACCGACCTCATTAGCAACCTAAAAAATAGGTTTAAATTTGTGGAATATGATTTCACCGTTGCAATGGAATTAGAAATTGACAAGGTAGCGTCTGGTAGAACTACTTATGACATGCTCGTACCTAAGCTAAACGCGGAACTTGATATGGAAATAGAGAGTTTTGTTGCACATAGCAAGAGCACTATTCGATTCTGCCATTGTCCTAAATGCGATAAAGAATCACTTATCAAGAAAATAAACCAAAAGAAGAAGTTTACGTATTGGAGCTGTACTACCGAAAATTGTGAAGGTTTCTACCCCGATAAAGATAACAACCCGAATACCGATTACAAACCCGCTCAAAAATCACAATTCGATTGCCCTAAATGCAAAAAGCTTAAACTTTCTCTAAGTCGTGAAAACGCAGACAACCCTAAGCGGTGGTTCTTTTGTACAAAAGAGTGCAATTTCCTCTGTGCAGCTAAACCAGACAGCAACTCAAGTCTAATATTTACACCCGACCTCTCTGAATATGAACGTAATCATAAATACAACTGTCCTAAGTGCAAATCTGGCTTCCTTAAAAATTTGTTTAAGCGAGATCAGGAAAGAACTCCATTTTGGATGTGTGAAAACGATAAAAAGTGTAAGACATACATAGAGGATATTAATGGTTCTCCAAACTTTGACTTATACGAAATTGAATTTAAACGTAATCATACTCACAAATGCCCTTCATGTGGCCCGGGCTATCTGAAATTTAACCAAATGAAGACCGACGCACAACGTGTTTGGTGGAGTTGTGATCAAGGAAAGGGTAAGTGCAATACTTCATTAAATGATAAGAATGGATCTCCTGATATTGATGGTTGGAATGCTAAAGTTGAAGAGCTCGCGAAGCTGGTGGACTGTCCGAATTGTCGTAATGGCAAATTAATTAAAGCCAAAAACAAGCCTCTGTATCGTTGTTCAAATACAAATGCTAAAGGGGCAAGTAAATGTATGACATTCATAGATTGCGACTCTAATGGTCAACCTGATTTGGATAAACACTTCAACAAAGGGAAAAACAACTCTAGCCAGGTCAAACCAACTGTCAATGCATGTCCTAATTGCAAGGAAGAACTTAAGATTAACAAATTGACTCACAAGGCTACTTGTATAAACAAACATACATTCAAGGTAAATGCTAAAGGTGTCATTCTAACTCTTGGAGGAGCTGGCCAACCAATAATTCAATAAATTACATTCAAAAAAACGCTCAAAATAGTGAGCGTTTTAACTAAGATTCCAATCTACTTCGTCAGCTAGCTAACCTACATTTTACTTCAACAAGCGCCTTGAAGAATCGGTGAGCATTAACTGATTCATCATCGATGATTACACGCCATGAATTCCCCTCATCTACAACTGAAACCTGCGGCACTTCACCTTGATAATTAAGATCTACGAGCAATGTTGGGATAGCTAACGGTTCATACCCCTGATTGCAGATATCATTCGTGTATGACAGTTTTTCATACTGACTCAATTCAAATGCATTGTAAGGATAATTAAAGGCATAAGACGATGATTTTGATACAACTAACTTCCACTTATCTCTTACCTGATAGCCAACTAGATTGGGAGCATTATTTATAGAAAGAACCTTTACGCTAGGAACACCATTTGCTTTTAAAGTGCGATACATCGAAACCATCGATGATTCGCTCAATAACAGACTATTAATAGACAATAATTCTTCGATAAAACCCTCGTCATTCAGTGATCTCCGCTTATTTGAAATGTAATACGATGCTATCACTCCAAGCTTAGGGTTTTCCTCAATCGCTTTAGATACTTTTTGCTTTGAAGACAGTTCGCCTAACGCAAGTAAATGCTGAGTTTTGGACACATTATCATGGAGCTCATTGACTCGCTTTAACAACAGGCTATCCGACTCATTAACAAAGCAACCTGAAAGCGAAAGCACCATAACCGTGATCGATGTAGATTTCTTTAGGTTTAACATTATCCACCTTACACAATATAAGAATTCTGATATAGTCTATTTACACATAGTAGTATAAATGGAAAGCAAGTAAAAATGATAGTCTTTGTTAGAAACCCAACAAGTAGCGAACGACGGGAAATACTTGGTATACACCACCTAAGCCATGAGTCAGAAATACAGGATGTCTTAAATGGATATAGCAACAATGTCGAATATTACAGTATCGCCGAGAATGTGAACTTCAGCGTTGAGGGGAATACTCGCAAAAGTCGGATTTACATCAGCAAATTTGGTTTGCCGAAGTCCATAGAAAAGACACTGTTAAATGGAGAGTGGAAATGCAGAGCAGACAATTTAATATAATCATTATTGTTTTGTTAGGGCTTATACTGATTGTTATGACCAGTATCGCCTCTATATATGCATACAGCTTGCTTGCTAAACAAAACAGCTCGAATCAATCATTGCAATCCATTGAGGTTATCGTAGATGACAAACCTACGACCGAAAGTTTGATGTTATACAAAGAGCAATCAAAAACAGTCGACGATATCAAACCTGAACTGCATAGAAATGTACCTACTGTCGTTCTCAACTCTCAAATACTTCAATCTACAAAATTAACTCAAACACCACCGACGAAAACAAAGTCACAAATAGATAGAACAATACCAAATTGGGACTGCAAATTATTTTACTGCAATGAAGGTGACCCGAAGATTTACCCACTGAGAGCTAGTATGGCTCAAGCCTTAACCAACGCTACCGCCTTTGAGTTAACATCAGACTTACCAAATGCGCCTGTTTCAATGGTTGTAATTTTTGACCCTACATGTCCTGAATGTAAGCGTTTCTATCGAGAAACGATTACTGAAGTTTTACATAGGAACGGAAACGTTAAAATCATTCCGACCATTTACTCTGACAACCTCTCCGTCTATAAATTACGTGAAGTCCAAAAGATGCTATGCGCTTCAGACTTAGATCAATTCCTTCACAATATTGCCAATCGATTACCTACAGCTAAAGATTACGATTGCAAGGTAACCGTGGATGACGCACGAAAAATCGTGGGCAAAACAAAAGAACTACTAACTCCATTTGGCGTAGCTGGTGCTACCCCCCTAACACTAACTAAAACATCCAATTGGTTAGGTTTTCAGCCATACAAAAACGTCGTTAAACACATCAACCCATAAAGATTAAGACAAGGTACAGCAAGTGACTGCAAATACTCTAATTTACAAAAAAACAACACTAATGGTACTCACCGTCTGTTTAGGCCCCCTTATTGCCGGATGCTCGATAAAACCTCAAAGTAACTACGATGTTGGTGATCCTATTCAAGTAACAACAGACTTACTGAAAGATACAAGACACTTCAATGTCACATCTGACTATAACCCTTCTTATTTAGATTCATTGCTGAAACGTAACCCAGTAACTCTTATTGACGACCAAGATTGGCAACAACTTTTCATTAAAACAGAATTTTCGAGCGATAAATCTTACAGATTGGAAGAAAATTTACGTCGCACCTGTTGGTCTTTAAACAATGAAGCCGAACTCAAAATAGTATCCAGAGCTCATAGAGGCTCCGACTACGACAATATCATAACTGCATGCGTTTCTAAGCGATTAGGGCCTTATAAACCCTTATTCTTCTACTCTCAAGTACAAGACAGAG
Source organism: Vibrio sp. 10N.222.48.A3 (assembly GCF_041475345.1). Taxonomy (NCBI): domain Bacteria; kingdom Pseudomonadati; phylum Pseudomonadota; class Gammaproteobacteria; order Vibrionales; family Vibrionaceae; genus Vibrio; species Vibrio sp. 10N.222.48.A3. Next base: position 12,086 of record NZ_JBFRVX010000076.1, read on the forward strand.
TCATAGGTGATTACCTCATGATGTTAACACCTAAAAACCACTATTCAGACCAAGCTTATCTGTGTAAGGCCAAAACTGAAGGTTACGACCTACCCTCAAATCTATTTTGTAAAGTCAATTCACAATAAGAGTAATAACTTATGGGGATAGTTAAATCGTCATTAAAGACTCTGCTTAATCCATCGTGGGCAGGTACGTTAGGAGGCAAAGCTAAAGCTCCTTGGGCTCAAGCTTCTGAACAATGGCACCAAGTTGAAAACAAGAGGATTAAAGGCCTTTCTGCAGTTGATTGGGCGCACCAAATATTGACCAATAACATTACAACGGAAAACCAAGAAATCATCATAGAGCGCCACAAAAATAGAGCTAGGCATAATAAATACGGCATCTATATATCAGTATTCGCCGCCAATGTTTGTTGTGTTGCTCTTATCTTCGACCTAACAGACTCCATTGCATACACAGCAATAAGTGTGAACTGTGGTTTGCAATTCTTAAAAATGTGGGTTGTTAATTTGCACAGACAAAAGCAGGTGCTAGTAGGTGCTCTATTCCCTCTTTCATGGATGGTTACAGATTTCAATAACATTAAGTTCTTAGACAAGGGCGTTTATCACAAGAAGAAATTGGTTCACCCTGCCTTTCCGTTTATGGGTGAAGCACTAGATAATCTCAAAAAACTAGAATCCAACAACAAATAAAAAAAGGTAAGCCAATTGTCAGAACACAACGGAAATGGAAGCAGCGACACGCTATTCGTAATCTTAATGATCGCAGGAACTCTCATATGTGGCACCTTATATTATTTCGATGAAATCATAACAATACCTTGGGCCTTATGGCGTTACGCAGACTCATTTATTTGGTCAAACCTCCCTCTACCCGACTTTATTACAGTTCCTCACGCCAACATCATTAAGTCATTCGATAACTTAGAAGAACTTAGGCTACTGGAATATGGTCACGTATACCAAGTGGAGCAATCTGTAATGTTTGTTACAACTTGGCTGTATCTCCTTATATCTATACCTGGAATAAAGCGTGTTGTAACAAAGAATAGACACGCAGATAAATTCAAGGAAAGATTGAATTTGGACTCCTTGATAGAACAACAATCGGTACTATGGCGATATAATCGATATCTGATTAAGCACAATCCAATAAAAGAGAGTTTAGACGTAAATGTAAGTCGATTTGCAGCAAGAGAAAACGTACGATCTGGACTAAAGAGGACAAAAATCATTAGACCACACAGGCCCACAAATACAGTGATATTTGATCTTCCATTAGCTACAGAAATATTCTCTAAACAACTACGATACCCCATTAAGACAGTGGATGACGTACTCAACCTACCATTCCAGTTTCATTTTTTTATTTGTATTTTTGCATCTCGCATAAGTGAACTACCTGATTTGATTTCGCCAGAAAGGATAAATGACGCAAAAAAAAGGGTTAAACGCATAAAACTCATAAAATGGGTAACCCCTACGATTTTAAAAAAGGTTTATAAAAATAAGTTCAAAGCTTTAGAGCATGAACTTATCTCGCTCGCTTATCATAACTACAATGCTACTCAAAAGATCAAACATTCCCTTGGGGTTAACGAGGATTTCCGCTTCCAAATGTTAGGTGATTACTCATATTTTCTGAATGACGAGCATGATGTAACCTACATCGAAGATGAAATAGCAAGAGTACTTCCAATAGTTATGGAGAATGAAATTGTATTGGAATATTTATCTCAACATGCATTTGCTGAAACATTTTTAAGGCGCCTACTTAGAGAGTCCAGGAGTCTAGGAAAGCTTTCTTCATCACAATTTGGATATTTAAAGATTATGGACAGGCAGTTATGGTACGCAATGAATGACGAGGGGCTACCGGGTTCGACAATAGAAACTGCAGGTATTAAAGCGCACTTTGAAGCCGAGTACACTCGCAAAAGACGTCATGTATTCCCCACTGTAGACCAAGCATTTAGTAATTTGGAAAATATGAACATCCCTAAAGACTGCGACCAATTTGACACCATAGTAACATTACCTGATCACCCATACTCAGAACTATTTCCTTACGATCCGACAGTTGAATACAATGAACACAAGCAGAAACTAGACAACGATCCAGAGTATCGAATTCAACAAACGTTAATTCGACAACCTAAAGTCAAAAGTTAATGTACTGGTACATAGATTTAGAGATAAGCGGCAACCGAGCTTATGATGAAGTAGTCGAGCTATCGATAATTGAGTCAAGTTCTTTAACTGCAGAGGGTTCAGTGATTTTCAACAGCTTAATATCTGGTGCAGAATCTTTAACCCTGGAAGCGCAAGCGATAACCGGCATTAGTATTGAAGATTTAAACGATAACTCACTTCCGACGATATCTGATGTCATCGATACTATTGCTGAAAGACCTAATTCTACGATTTTAGTGAGCTATAATTTACAGTTTGATTTGGATTTCATACACCATTCTGGGATGCTAACCGGTGATAATAGGATGGAAAGAATGATGATCAAAGGTATATGCTTACTACAGGCAGTAAAAACATACAGCGGAAAGCATGTAAGCCTTGATGACAGCCTTGGGATAAGAAGGAGTACACATCGCTCACTATATGATACCAAACTTCACATGGAGCTGCACAGGCGCTTAGGTAGGGTAACCACCAGCAAAGTAGAGAGTTTTATTGTAAATTCAACGCCAGAGTTTATCGCTTAAATTGAATGGATTGGCTAAGCAATACAACATTGGATGGGGTTTCTGACGCCTCTTTAGCTGATTCAATTGGCTTAATACCGTGGTTAACAATAGCTTCTAGAGAAACTTTTAACTTTGCTAAAGCTACAGTGTCAGTTACTGAATCACATCGAGTAGACAAAGATTCTATGGTCATCTGCCTTAAAATTGAATCTGTATCTATTGGCATATTAAAGTGGGCTTGCATTAATAAGAAATCTATCCTTTTGTACGTATGCTTTTGGGTTTTGAGAAATATCACACCTATGTACATCCCCCGTAGCTACCTCTTCTGCAACCATCCTGGCTATATCTGTATATGATGTATGCACTTCTGATTGAATAACAGTTAAAGCAACAGGTTTACGAGAGCGAAGGGCTTTAAAATAATCACTCATAGCTGAGCAATCATCGGAGGTAACGGACACTTTGAATGTGAAAAATTGGCTAAACAAAAATAGACGTAGATAAATAGACTCATTAATAATCGTCACGTTGAAATCAGTGACTTCAGATATAGATTTTAATATTTCTAATTGAGGGACTTCTAAGGCAATTACCATATATTGAGATAGGGAGCGGTTTATGCGAAATCGCGATAAGTCATCAATGAGGTGAACACGCAATTCGCCCGGCACTTCCAAAAGAAAATCGTCATACTCTTGGTGACCAGCCACATTATCTTCATTGACGGTAAATTTATCACCATTTATCTGCTCAAGCATAAATTCACCAAACACAGCGTTCATTTTTGGTATTTGCTCTACGCTGTTGACCATCCTTGCGCTGCCCTGTCCTAAATCAATTCTCATAATTTTACTGCTCTCTAAAGCCTATTTATTGTATAGTGTGTAAACTGAATATCTTGAGGTTAAAACCCTATTTTCGTCACACTTTTTACCTAACTTTCGTCAAGATACATTATTCACTATTGGTTAACAAACTTTATAGAGCGATTACTATGTCATTTATTGACCATTTATTTATACATTCGGGTGCTATGAGCATATTTTGTTATCATGGTCACAATTTACAAAAAGATCAACAAGCACTAATCGAAGCTTTTCTCCTTTACAGTACACATTCTAATTCTGTTCTGACCCTTGGTAAAACTGTATACAACGAACTTGTTCATGTAGAAAGTGACGGAGAATTACGTTTGTTCATGGAACTTAAAACCGCAGTTGACCCTACTTTACAACACCTGTTCTGCCTCGATGCCGTTATTGAAACTTGCAATAGTCACTGCATCAAAACAGAGATAAATGGCGAAGTTAGATATGAGACTAAAGATCTATGTACGTTCTTCCTCAACTACACCAATGCTAATAAAGGTAAGACTCTAGATATTCGCAAATTTACTCAAGACCTAATGACGCATTTAGTGAACGAAACAAGGCTAAACGCTAACACCAACCTAGCCATGTGCTTGTAAGGAATGAATTATGGGTAATCGCATTAAGGATGTTTTGAACCAAAAAATTAATGATAGCCAAGGCGAAGATTACAAGGTTCAGGTTAAGACAACTTCGATTAAACAGTCAAAACAATCATCTCTTAGTATGAGTGTTTTTAAATCCATAACCCCTATTGTCCTCAAAGTTATGTCTAAAACGACAACTACTGAAGAATTTGCTCACGAACTAAAAGACATCATCACGTCAATTGCAGCAAACATAGAGGCTCAATCAAAAAACCTAGGTCGTATTTCTGGGGGGCTCACTGAAGACGAAACGTGGATTTATCGTCGAATCTTTGCTATTTCAGCAAAGGAGCAGGGACGACAATCAAAAATCCAATCACAATTCATACTAGCATTACTGACGAATACAGAATCAGCCGACAAACTGATTAATATGACTGGTATAGATAAGGGAAAAATACAAACCCTAATCACCCAAATTAACAGTTACAATCGCTACCAAGAAAGGGATAATTTCTTTTCGACCGTAAACTCTTCAATCATTTCCTCTGCGAATAAGGTTCAAAATGAACTGTCTCACATACAATTTTTTAGTGAAAAAGAGTCTGCATTAAGCCTCATCCACGGCGCTATATCAGTGACAGCAGAAACTCTATATCGCCGACAATCAGACTTGCCTAATTCAGAGCAAAAACAAATGCTCAGGAAATCATGCATGAACCACGCTACAAGCATAATTGTAGAGTGTGTAAAGCAAATTGCTAAAAGTTACGACAATAACATTCGACCAACGGATTTTGATGAGTTCGACGAAATATTGGATAAAAAGGTGTCGTTTTGCACGAGAGCTATAGATAAAACAACGTCTTCCCTTGTCAATGTTATCTGGGGGCTTGAAAATAGTCATAAGGCATCTGAAATACTACAAGCTTCTTTAACTGGTACAAATGTTTCAACGGCATTAAATAATATTGAAATTCTCACAGAACTTGCGTCTGTTTCATCGAATGAAAACGGCTCTGATAATGTACAAGCAAAAAGGTACGCCGCCCTCTTAAATGATTTGAGTTTTATCGTCGAATACTCCATTGAAAACACCTCATTTGTAACGAGCATCGATAGAGAGCAAGCAATGGCTTTTGCGAAACACTCTTACTACAACGCGTTTAAAAATCCACTTAAATACTTACACAAAAGCGATGCCGACTTGTCGATTAAGCATCTAAAAATGTGTAATAACATTGCGATTTACCTTCTATCTGAACAGTCTGAATTTAACAATGTAATGAACAATAACGGCTTGATGCCTGAAGACATACAAGCGTTTAGAAGATCTAAGACTATTGCGTTTAAGGCTAGTGCGAACAACCCATTATCAGCAAGACAATTCATCGTCCCGTCTATTGCAGAATTAACATCCGTCTTATTTGAGACTCAACGCTTTAACTGGGGCATAAATACTGCTTATCTTGCACCCAAGCTTGGTTCTATGCTTATGGATGCAACTAACAAGCTTTACTTAACCAATAAAGAATCCACGACTTGCAGTTCTACATCAATGTTCAGGTCCAGTTTAGAGTCAGCTTCATACTTACTTCGAAGCTTATGGAGAACAAAATCCACAGAAACACTCGAATCGTCTAATAGAAGTTATGCGATGGGGAAAATATCTGAAAAAGAATGCCATAAAGTAATTGAAAAATTCCACATAGAATACCTCAATAAAGTTGATGAACTTACCTATAACTCAAGACTACTAAAAGGCTGTATCGATGATATCTACAATGCTTCAGACAATTTCGACTACCAAGCCACAGTATCGCCAAATTGAACAGTAAAGGGTCAGGATGAAATTCAATAAACTCAGAAGGAAATGCATGGGGTTAATTGCGGGAGGGGCAATTGGCGGTGGTGTAGCTCTTGTTACTCCTAAAACCGCTAACGCATTTAGCATGCCTCTAAGCCCAGAAGAACTCATGGAACAACTTATCGAGCAAGGCGGTGCCATCCTTATGAGATTTTTGGGGTATCGATTCTCAAGTAACTTCCAAGATGCTTTTGATCGATACACCGATAACAACAAAGAAACAACAAAAGAAAAAAATGGAGATATGGCCAAAAACATAACTCAATCCTATGAAGCAACAATATTTAAGATGACTGAGTTGATGAATCATGAAATCAGCTTGGATCTGTATACCCCATCCACGGCATGTGCGAACGGCGAACTCTCAAAAGCGAACAACAGATTAAACAAAGCTATTGGTTCTGCCACTCCAAAAGCAAGAAATACGATACACGAATATTTTGAAATTAAGTCTGAAAACTTAAGTGAAGCGATATTTTATCGAAATAAGACCTTTAGTACGTTGTTGAACTCTCAAGGCGAACCTGAATTTAAAGAGTTGGAAAAACTCATCGGCGTAAGTCACTTTGATGACACAAAGCGAGCTGAACAAGAGATCGCTGCTCTCATAGGAGATAGACCATCCTATGAAGATTCAACTTCAAACCTTGATGCCATTGTTAATCAATCAGACCAGATTAAAGAAAATATCGTCATTGATGCCTTGATGGGTATCTTTATTCAACGTATAGCGTCTTCGAATGTACCGGTAGAGTTCAGAAAATCCTTAAGTTCTGAACTCAATAAAATGTATCCAAATTCGAAGCTTTCAAGTATCGAATTGCTACACCTAGAAACACTCTCACTGAGTTCTAATGAATTATTCAATAATGCCGTATCTAACTCTCCATCACTCACCACAGCTATCCAATACTACAATCCCATACAAGCTGTTGAGAATAAAATACAAGTTGAACGATTAAAAATAGCTGAATTACGAAATTTAGTGAAAAGTTCATCCAAACTGGAGAGTGAAAATGGCTAATTTGGATTATGGTCACACTAAAATAGATTGCAATAGAAGGGATTTTTTCCGATACGCAGCTGGTGGAGCTGTAGCTGCTGGAACAATGACATACTCCAGCGATAGCCATGCCATCGTTATTACCGCTGCAGCTATAGCTGCGGGGGAAAAAATTGGTTGGGCGGCGAAGCCATTCCTAGACTTGGGGGAAATGACACTTAGTGAACTGTATGACATGTTCATAAAAGAAATGACTAGCATGTTCAGTAAAGGGGCAACACAGGCCATAGATATGGTCCCCAATGCAATGCAACAAATCTTCAACAATGACTATTTACATAGAATACAGCCTTTAAGTGACCCTTGTTCCTACAATAGCCTAGCCCATGTTGGCGTAAAGCGATTGATTCAATCGGAAAACCTAGCCCGCGAATTAAACCGACAAGGTGTTTTATCTACAAAACCATTAGGTGAGTGCCTACCAACATATGCTTGTTCTTTCATTGATTCTCAACGAACCGAACCTATGGATGAACAAGAATACTTAGGTTTACGCGACCAATTCCAAAGAATAAACACACCTCAACAAAAGCTTGAAAGTTTCACGCTTGATTACTTAAGAGTTTGCCAAAGTGCTAAGCGTACTCTTAATACAGCAATTTTGAATTATGAAATGTCGCGAATTTATACGAATCGCCATATAGATTCATTTGAGAAAATCAGATCCACTTATCAATCTGAGAAGTGGCGAACATCTATGAATGAAACAGCTGCGGATATCTCATTAGCTCAAGAGGTCATCTACCAGAAAAGTAGTTCTGTTCAGATAATGTTCGAACTGCTAGTAGCAGAGCAGAACTTACTTGTAGCAGAGTGCATAGATGCCCTTTCAACAAAGAAGGAAATTCAAGAATGAGAAAAATGGAATGTAAAGTAAAAAAAGATAGTGAAGCGATTACTTTTTCTTCCTATATCGATTACTCAACAACATTCAACTCTTGGGCAACACCATCGAGCTTGAATAACTCAACATCTATAATTGAACCGGCCCCTGTAAATACTAAATACATTGCAGTTGGAGCTCTCGCCGCTGCGGCATTTACGTATTCTCCGAAGGCTAATGCAGGACTAGATGACATAATTAACCAGCTTACATCACAGTTCGAAGAGATGTTTGAACCATTACTATCGAGTGTACTCGGTGGTTTCGGAAAAATCTTAAATGCTGGTCAGTCCGACGGCTCTTCAGCCATCGTAAAAGCCATTTCTACAAGTGGCGATATGCAGATCAAAGCTTTAACTGAGGCGGCTAATAACCGCCTTACGATGGCTTCTATGCCACCACCTAATCACTGTGAGTCAGATGATATAGGTATGGCAAGTAAAAACAGCAATCAATCATCTAACCTAACACTAAGGGAGCTAAGTAAAACGTCAGTTAAGAACTATGAACCGAATAGCATTCCATTTTCGGTTCGAATCTCTGGGATTGCAAATCGATACAGCAACAACGAGCACATAACCATGTCGACGGCTCTTTCATCAACAAAACTAGATAGTTCGCAAGTAAAGATGATGATCGACGGTATTGATGTATTAACTGCAAAACAAACTGATTCAATTTCACTAGACCCGGCAATGGCTAATTCAGAAAGCAATGTAAGTAGAACCGAATATTTATTGCAAAGTGCTAAGGCAGCTAAATTGGAAGTTTCCAAAGGTGCCTTTTATGATGCGGTCGCTGATAGAACAGTAGCTTCTCATGGTGAAAGCAAACTTAGCCTAATTGAAAAAGAAGTAGACCGTACGTACGGGGGCGGTAGTTCATGGAGAGATGATTTGTTGAATTTCGGTGACCCTACGCCGCTTCTAGCAGAACTCAACAAACAAGTTTCATTAAGTAATTACATTTTGTCTGAATCTCTAAAAAAAACTAGCCAACAAAATATTCTTATCGCAACCAATAACGTAGATACAATCTAAGGATCACTCATGAAGAATAAAATCAACGCTGACTCTATCAATGTGGGTGGTTCAAATGTTCACGATACACTTTCTTCAACCGAATCATTGGAACACATACGAATACACGCAAGAGTATTTGACGAGGCGGTACAAAAGGAACTTGAGGCCCTAAAGCAATTGTACGAATCTGCTCCAGAAAATGCTCATAGACTTGAAGAATTCAAGATAAATGACAGATCTTTCGACGCCGACAAAACATACTGCGACGATGAACATTTGAATGCACTTGTAAAGCAAGAGTTACACGACAACTCTGTACTTTACGAAAAATTAAAAGCAGAGTTTGAACTGGAGAACACCAAAAACAACAATAGTTCATCACCGAGTTTTTTGAACTTTTTAAAATTCGGTAGCCCTAAGTCTTTAGATGTGGAATATAAAAAACAACGAAAAAACAAACACATAAGAATGCTTGAAGAAAACACCCAAAAGATACTAAATTCACAAGACAAGTTTAACCGAAGCCTAGCTCTTACTGAAAGTCATTTTAAAACTCTAAATGAAATATTTGAAAATAAAGGCATTTCAGACATAAATGCGCTTAATCAAGGCGATCTTCTGTCTGCAATGCAAGATGATGCGGCATTCTCAAATCAATTAAGAATTACGCTAGCTGCCCATAAAGACTTGTTAAACAATATTGAATTTCAAAGTACGGATGTTTTAAATCAAGGTACTTTAGACGTATCATCTAAAACCATATCCACAGAGTACCTTAACCAAATGCGAGCAATGTGCAATGAGTCCAACGTACAAATGGAAACTCTCAATAATATCATTAAGAAGACGGCCCCAACTTTAGATAAGGAATACGCGGGAAACCAACTGGAATCTTCGGATGGGATTTTCGACCAATTTAACAAAGAATCGCTTGATGAGTTTTTAGCGAATGTTGGTAATATTTTTCAAGCTTTCAAATCCTTAATCATGCCGAGTTCAAGCATCTCTACACACACGATGGGTCAATAAAGACCATTGGAGTCTCATAGCAGACTCCAATGCAATTCATCCTCTACTCCACTTCCGAGGCCTCTTCTTCCTTAATATAACCTTTAGCAATAATCGATTGCTGAATATCTAACTTCACTTTTTTAAGTATACTTATCGCTAACGCTTTATTCGTTTGAGGGATTGGATCGTGCGGGTGTTCGGTTTTCCTATAGAAGTCATTTACAACTGAAGTACTTTTTAGAGTGTGCGAACGTAACTCACTCTCCGATACTGGCGAGTTCATTCTCTCAATAGCGGTTTCCGAAGATAATTCTTCGTTATTTAACTGCTCTTGTATCTGCTCACTTCGTAGTGACAATGCAGAAATAGTTGCAAGGCTGTTAATGGTTTCCTCTTTAGAGGTACCTTGCGCTTTGAATATCGAATCTAATGCATTAAGTTGCTCGATATCAGCTTCAGTACCAATACCAAGTAAAGTGTTTAAATCATCATTTATATCGGCATCTTCGGACTGAGCATTAAGAGATGCTACGGATGCATCATCACTGGAAGGTACATTACCTTCAGTTGTAATGACGTCTGAGGTAAAAATAACTCCTGAATCACTCTGTTTGCTCTCACTAACAACTTCTCCTTTGTTTTCACCATCAAGAGTCGGAGTAACTTCAAAGTGGTCACCATCAGAAACAGATTCATCATGCGATGAAGATGGCAAATTAAAATCTAAATCATTTAAGACGTCCATTTCCCTTGTATCTACGGGAGGTACCTCATGTACCCTCTCAGTAGGCTTTTCCTCAATTGCATCATTCGATACCACCGAAGGCTCTGCAGCGTACAAACTATCCATGTAAGAGTTATGCTGTTCGCCTAAATCTCGCATTTCTTCAACGCTATCTCTTACAAACGCTGAAAACGACAGCATTGATTTAGACAAAGAATTATCTGTTGCAGTTTCAGCTAAAGATAGAATGTTTGAAAGCTTCCCAATTTCTTGAACAAAAGACAAATCGATGGTGTTTAACTTTGACTTATTACTCGTAATAAGTTCGTACTCAGAGTACAGCAATAGCCAATCGTCAACATTTTCACGTAATTCTTCCGCAGGTTCTGGCAACATCATCCAGAAATCATTAATCGTAAGCGTTTCCAACTCTTTAGGGTGCAAGTTGGGGCCATCTATCCTATGCAATCTATCTACAGCATTTACGTAAATTTCGCCTTCGCGTAACCTTGAAACTTCACGTCGGTCTAATCGAGATTCCTCTTTATAAGATGCTCTAGATTCTTTTTGCCTTTGAGCTCCTGTAGACTCCGAATAATCGAGGTCCATCCCTTCTCGCTGCCAAACATAATCAATATCTGCTAGTTTGCTATACAACTCGAACGTAACATCGTCAATTATCCTTCCGGCTACCTTAATCGTTGTGTTACCTAAAACTGTATCTACCTCAGATTCAATCGATCCACCAAGCTTCTTAAGGGCAGGGATATCCTGCGCAGAATACCACGCCGAATAGCCTAAACCACGAGCCTGGGCAGCAACAGCACCTTCACCTTCAGAAAACATCATCCCTACTTCGTCCATGATATTGATGTATGGGTATGGCGCGTTTGTCGGCCTTTGTTTTAGGTTCTTTTTTACTTCACCAACAAAGACATCACCTAGAGATTGCCCCATTATGCCCTTTCTGGAAGCCATGATGATTCGCCCCATACTGGCGACGGATTCTGTAGAACCTTCCAGCGCAGGAAGCAACCCTAATAATACGCGATCTTGGTTAACAATCGCTTCTATATCAATTTCACCTCGGATAACACCAAAGATATCCGCATAGTCACCACCTAAAGTGTTAAATACAACGACGATCTGCATTGCTGCAAAACCCCATTGATCATAAACCTGTGGGCTTTGTACGCTTTCACCCCTTGTTATCTTTTGGAAGAATTCTGCAGTCATACCAGGTAAGGTTTTGATGAAACCCATCAACTCTTTTTTCTCTACCTCTGGAATTAATTCATTTCCAAGCAATGAACCCGCAGTTTCTAAAACTAAGTAATCCAACAGGGCAGGAATAGACAATTGAATCTCACCCAAATCTCTCAAGCAATGGGTTGGACGCATCAAGCCGGCAACAAGGGAATCTGCTCGCTTTGCCCAAATATCACCATCACCAGACATTAACGACTTAAAGGTTTCAGTATTCTGTGCCGCTGAACCACTTTCAACCAAATTGTAGGTGTTGGTTGTCCTATCAGTAGCATATTTATTTCGATTTCGACTACCACGTATGTAGTTAAGCAGAAAAAAATCGTCTATACGATTTGTTCTCCACATCATCGTTTGATGCATGAGAATTATTGATAAATCAGCTTTTGCATCCACGTACATATAACCGGCACCCCATACAAGAGCATTGGCTGAGCCGATACCAGATATTGTGAAAGTCTTACCTGACCCCGTTGTTGCTAAAAAAGCTAGATGCTGTCGAAGCATAGAGTTAGAAAACCATGCCTGTTCATTGGTACCGTAAACATTGCCAAAATATGCAATCCCATCAGCAGGGTCATATTTTACTTCGCCTTTAGAACCCTTTGCCGGAGAAGGGTTGAAATAATCAACCTTATCACCAGATGTTATCGGAGAATAATAGGGAAAATTGCACCGCAAATTAGCTCTGGTCCTGATCAAAATGTGGACTAAAGTTGCAACTAATGGAAAAATAAATGGCATTACGAAAAATGTTATAAGGGATAAGCTGTATAGCCATATAACACTGTCGCTCTGAAGAAAATCAAAGAATTTTTCGATTTTTGTTTTGGGTCTGTTTTGTAAGTACTCCTTACTTACAACGTGCTTTGTATAGTCACTCATACACTGCGCCTACTCAACATCCATTCTTAAACCTAACCCACTGCCAGATTCGAACAATTCGCTTCCGTTAACTAAGCTTGAAGGCTTCACATCATTAAATTTATACCCTACCCCTGTTCCTATACTGTCCGGCATGTCAACGCCATACCAATTACCAATATCCTTAGCAGAGTACCCACAAAAATTGCCGAAATCGGGTAGCTTTATAGACTTGAAAATCTCACCACCAAAACCATTAATTAGTTCATTCAGCCCACAATCCTCCAAGAGACTTGGGAATTCAGGCATTCCATATCGAGACATTTTCTCTTGCAAAAGCTGTGAACTGGATTTGCAAGTAGCTGCTTGTAGCCCTCCGGCAAAGCTAAACGTTGTACCGAGAATGATTAATGCTATGAATTTTCTATTTAAATTGGACATACTTATTCTTCCAAATTGAATTGTGATTTTAGGTTGTTGATCACTAATTGCTGACGTTCAGAATTGAACACTCGTTGAAATAGTTTCAACTTCAAAAATAGATATATGCGTCTAGTTAAAATCGAATTTGATATGTTTTCATGCTGGGAGGAAACAGACGAACTCGGAACATCAAGCATCTTGTGTGCATCTGACTCGGAGATGTAACAAATATCACCAAATAACTTCATTGATCGTGAAAAGCTCAATTGACTTTGTAAGTTCACCAAATCCTCAATGGTGACCCTCCTTCCAAACAAATCTGAGATTCCACCAACCATGCTTGCTAACTCATCGTCCTTAAGGGACTCATTAATTGTTTGTTTTTGTTCTAACAAAGAACTAATAATGTCGAAGTAAGACTGCACCTCACTATCCGAATCTACAGCCCAACCTTCGAGATTATCCACCTGCTCAATAACCTTTCGTTCATCATCATCGAATTTTGCCAACCACGCTTCTATGTCATCATTTGATAGCATTGCCTGTCCTTATTGCCGATTTATGATTTACACTATACAATATAAATAGTCATTGTAAGAGTTTAGGAAGGGAAATGAATAGAAAAAATTGGATAGGCAGCAATATATTTTTTCCTATATTGATCACGATAATATTTTTGCTTCCTCCAGACGGACATGCCAATACAACATCAGCAGTAACAGACGTCACTTCTGATTCAAAATTTCCTTCCGATATCGCTGAAAAAAACAAAGCTCACTTTGAAAGTTTGAAGGATAGAGCTATTGAAATTACTGACAAGCAAGGTGTATGGCTACCCAAGGGTTTTTTCTCAGGTCCAAGTAATAACGATATTTTCTTTCACCAAATGAAATTAGTTTTTGGTGAACCCGTTAGTCACGTTTTAAGGCTACTCAATGGTACTTCAGACAGCAACGCTTCTACCAAGACGGTAACCCTCGGGACCCTTTACGCCAAAATAATGAACTCAATAGGCATCATAATAATTATAGTTACGCTTGTTGGGTCATCATTATTGTTTATGTTCAAAAGGTCGATGGACATTTCATATCTAACAGTCGATAAAGAAGAGTCCTTGCCATTCTTAATGGCACGCGGATCTATAGGATCACTAATCACCTTTCCGATACCCGCATTAGGAGGTATGTCGCTACTGCAAGGAATTACAATATTCATCATTTTGATTGGTCTTGGAGCTGCCACAGCTACTATCAAAATTTCCGTTCCTTACACCCTTTCCCCTGGTATGGCTTATCAACCTCAACCTAAAGTTGCTCGATTTGTCGACTACATCCTGGAAGCTAAAACTTGTTCAATCGCAATGGGGTTAATGGATGGCGTATCTCCTGATGCATATAAGGGTATGGATAATGTTAAAATCGACGACAAAGGGAAATATCGGATTACACCAAACCAAGAATTCAAAATATATAAACATGTGGCATATTTTGGCGCAAACGGAAACGGAGACTGCGGCCAGCTTACTTTGTTCAATTATCAAACTCCAAATTCACTCGATAGTTTGGAAGATATTTTGCTCCTTACCTCTCACCAAGTTGGAGCAGAAAAAGCCGGTGAATATTTGAATAAAATATGGAAAGAACCATTAATTCACAACATAGCTAAAAAACTCACAACGAATAACCTTAACAACATGGAAGAACTTGCAAAAAAATACGCCGTTTACCGTGAGCGTATGCAAGATGAAATGATAGGTGACCTTTCTAACGAATTGAAAGATCGCTTAAATCAAAGTTCTTCCCCTCTTAATGGATCATCACTATCGTCTGTTTACGCAGAAGCCGTTGCCGATGTAGGATTTATGGGCCTAGGTGGTTTTTACACAATGCTAAGTGTAAGGCAGATGGAGATTACAATGATTCTATCTGATATCTACGGTGACCGAGAGCAACCTCACTGGCGTCCAAACACCACAGATTCCATATTTGCGGGAGTTGTAAAATGGTTTAAGAGTTTTGGTCATAGTTACGACAACCTAGAAATCCCCCAAAAAAACATATTGATGTTTTATAACTCTGCTCAAAAATACTCATTAAACAACGATATACAAAACATCATGAACTCATCAATGGACAAGTTCACGACAACTCAACTAGCTCAATCGATGGGGCAAAATATTATTGAAATTATCCGTTCGGATAGTAACGGAGTGTACTTCCCTAACCCTCTCGTTGAAATGCGAACTATCGGAAATGTAATCATCAATACAGCTTTTACGTATGCTGCAGTTTCCGTCGCATCTTCCATCACTCCAGCGGGTACCGTGATGAAAGAAGGTCTTAATCAAATAGGTGGTGCCGCAATTGATTTTGAAGCTCTAGCAGAAAAAGGTGGCGCAATGAGTGCGGCTTTAATTCTGTCCTTACTAGGTATAGGGGTCTTTTACTCTTACATAGTCCCTAATATACCTTATATCATGTGGAGTGTTGCGGTATTTTCTTTCTTCTCATACGCAATGGGCTCGATTATTTCTTCTGGTTGGTGGGGTGGCGCCATGGCGTTAAACGACCCACAAAATGAACGGACATTTGGTGGTCGATTTCAAGAAGGCGCAAACATAATACTTACACTTTTAATCCGCCCAACTCTAATGACGATGTGTTTCTTTTTGGCAATGATCTTAAATATTGCGCTTGGATACTATTTACATTGGACTTTAGAAGCGGCTTCTGTCTCTGCCAGTTACGGTGGGTTTAACTTTTTAGCCATTTTGGGGACACTTTTTGTCAATGCGATTGTTATGACTGCCGGGATTATCAAAAATCACAGCCTTATTTGGGAACTACCGGACCAATTTCAAAGGATGCTGAGCTTTAGAAATGCGATCGAAGACAACTCTCACGACAGCGCTATGTCTACATCACAACAAATGTCCGGCACATTGGCAGGTAATGTATCAACCGTGACCCAATCAATGCTAAAGAACCCAGTAAAAGGTGTTTAATAAAAACTCAGATTTAACTAACCACTCAATTTAACAGGAGATTTTCATGGGCGGATTCGGAGCTAAAGCAAGACAAGCTATAAAGGAAGCAAACAGACAAGCTGAAATTCAAGGGGAAGAAGATGAGGAAATCATTTCTAGTGATGCTTTAGTATCTACATCTGAACCTGCTGTTGAGCAAGTAACTGAAGTTGAAGAATCACAAGAGGCCGATCTTGAAGAATCACAAGACGCTGACCTTGAAGGATCACAAGACGCTGACCTTGAAGGATCACAAGAGGCCGAACTTGAAGAATCACAAGAGGCCGACCTTGAAGGATCACAAGAGGCCGATCTTGAAGAATCACAAGAGGCCGAACTTGAAGAATCACAAGACGCTGACCTTGAAGGATCACAAGAGGCCGATCTTGAAGAATCAGTAATCGAAGCTAATCAAATCTCCAATAGCGATAAATTGCATTCAGCCATCGAGTTAACATTAGAAGTTGCGAATGAAAACGAAATATACCTTAATTCAAGTGACGTGGAAGTTGAAAAAAGCTTAGCTTGCTCAACGAAAATAAACTCTGCCTTGATTCAACTTGAAGACTTAATAGAGCATGTAGACTCATCTGAACTAGAAAGCCACAAAGTCGGATTATTAAAAATTAAAGACCTGAACTTCGTAAATATTGGGGCTGCAATTTCAGACTCACTATCAGAGTATCTAGATAACATAGAACCGCCGAGCATTAACGATGATAGTGAAGAACAAGCACAAAAAAATGAATCTTCTTTAGCATACGCAAATAAACTGATTCAAAACATGTCTCGTTTAAACACTCCTCTTGAAGCCATGATCCGTAACAAGACTATAGATAGCAAGGCCGATGACCTTATAAAGAACCAAAACAATCTACAATCAGTTGTATCCAAAACGTTGACGAAACTCCAAGATGCTTCGCTTGATGAGCATGAAACTTTCCATCAGATCAAAGATTTATCAAAATCTATCAATGCCAACATTGAAACAATTAAGGAAATTCGCAATAAACAAACATCTGCCAGCCAAACTGTCGATGTCAATAATCAAAACTATGACCAACCTGCTGGTTCCAACATTGAGTACCCACAAGAAAAGTCCGATATCAGCGCCAATAGTGTGCATTCAGAAATTGAATTTGATGACGAGCTACCTATCAACCCAAACGCAGCTAGCGATACGTTAGATACTGTTGCTTGGGTACAACCTGAATTTTCTCGAAATAATAAAAAATCTATATCCATAGCCCAAAGTGTATTTAAAGGGGTTGAGCGAACTATGGCTATCAAGAAGAGTATATTCATGTCCGACATGCACAGAGGAATAAAGTACAACGATGATCACGCAGAACATAATCTCAGATTCAATGGTGTCATCAAAGATTACGGGGATATGTTCAAGTTTACAGGCACAAGCCGCAAAGCAAACGCTAAGCACGCGGTTAAATTAGCAGAGCAACTTGGATGGAACACCATTGCTGTGAGTGGTAATGCAAATTACATTGAAAAAGTCTCAATGTTAGCGAGTAAAAAAGGCATTCAGGTGATTGAGATAGATACTCGCATTCATACGCAAGAATTTACGAAACCTACAGAGAAAGTCACCTCTCGTGATCTTAAATCACTTAAAGAAGATATCCCACCTAAAGTGGTAAAACCGATTACCGATAAAGGCTTAAGTGGCACACTAGCTTCTAGTCAAGGCATCAATAAAGAAGCTGAAATGGAAGAACAGTCCCCTAGAAATAACAGCCGCATTCAAATAAGCATGTAATTTACTTCGCATTAAAAACGAAAGATTTAAGGTAATTTAATGAACCAATGGTCAAAGCTCACGCCTACCGAAGCCATAAAAAAGCTAAAAAAACTGAATGCTGAACTAGGTAAAAACAAAACCACTGACGACTATATTAAAGGGGAGTTCAACTCTTTCTCTGAAACTACATCACAGCGCTTGAAAATACTCTTACGTGCTGACTGGAAAGACAGAAATAGTGTCACTTTATACATTCAGTCGCTAGTTAGTATAAAAGTAGAGCTCGATACATTTGGGGACCTCATACCAACTGAACTTCATGATTTAATCGACATTAACCTCTCTAAGATTGATGGTGCGATTGATAGCTTAAATGTGCCTACTATCATAAATACGACCTCAGATATTCAGCAAAGTTGCTACTCGATTTCATCTCAAGTAGCAATGCTGAGTACTTGTAATAAAAACATCATGTCAAAACTCGTTAATGATAATGAATTGCGTTATATGCAGTCCAAGTTAAATCACGAATTAAGATGCAACATTGCTCTAAGAACGAGTGTAGATGATCTCAGTAATAAAATAGATATGCTGCGCCTTAGCAACCGTAAAGTTGATCCGGTATCATTGCTAATGCCATCTAAGGAAAGGGGTTACGTACCAACTTTTCAATCAGAATATAATGGCTTCTGCTTTAGTCCTGATCAGCTTGCAACCATTCGACTGTCAAATTCTCCAAGTAAAGTTAAGAGGAAAGAGATCCATAAAGGACTCCGCTCTTGTATTCCTTTTCTGTCATACATAAAACAAACCTTGGATCATAATGGGACAAGAATCCATAAAGTCTCGAACGGCCTAACTATTAATCAATTTCAATCGGGCCAGATTACATTTAATCATGAACATATCGAGCTTGCTAAATCATTTTCGTTAAAATATATAACAAAACAAAAGCCTGGTATGGAACCTGTTCTTATATGGGGAAGTGAAACATTCACTACTTACATATCCGAAAATCTGAAACAGAAAGCGATACCCTGTACAATACTCAAAAAGGACATTATTACTTCAATAAAGGCCTTCAAAGAGGTAAAAATTACTCCTGATGAACAGGCTGCAGCAAAAGCTAATAACAAATTATTCAAAACGAATAGACCCACCCCACTAACTCCGCTGAGTCACAGCCTGAATTACTCACAACCTCACAATCCAAAGTTAATTTCTTAGGGAGGAGAACTATGGCCTTCATACCCTCATTCATTATTGATGAAATAAAGAGCAAAGTTAATATTATCGACATTTTAGAAAGAGAGATTGGACTATCTAAAGTAAAAAAAATAAATTCCGACGATAAATATCAGGCCTGCTGCCCTTTCCATGATGACAAGACCCCCTCTCTCGTTGTTAATAACGACGGTGGTACATTCCACTGCTTCGGTTGCAATGAAAGTGGAGATGCAATTGATGTCTTTACAAAGCACCTTCAATTACCTTTTTACAAGGCCATTGAAAAGCTATGTTCATATTCTGGATATGACCTAGAAGCACTTATGAAGGACATGGCGCAAATTGATAAGGCTAGGAGTACGGCCATAAAGGTAAGCAGCTTGCCTCTTACCAACCAACTTTTTAATAGACTAACCAATTACAACCCTTTCCGTATAAACAACGAACATAGTGAAATATCATTACCAAACTCATTCGTAGAAATGAGCTCTCGTCTAAACTCGCTCAATTACCTGACTGATTCGGGAAATGGAACTGAATTAGTAAACCTCATTAATGACTCAAGCACCATAAAAAGAATTGCTACAGAAAATAAGACATTAAAAGATGGCAAGCTCACATTTTATGCAAACACAAACTATTTACCGGTAATGACCATTTCCAAACCAGACAACTCAAGTTCATTACCAATTATTGTTTCTGAAAACAGTTCTGATAAGCAATTCCACTGTTCTGGCTTCTTAGTTTTGGATGAAAACCTTGATCTTATGGACACCTACCCAAATGATGCCGTAGAAAGCCATAACTCCATACTGATACCACCGCCATCTCAAGTAGATATGTTTGAAAACGTTGATGAAATTTATATTACAGAATCCTCTAGCCAATACATTGAGTTAGTTTCATCCAATGTAACGAATGTCACCGCACCTGCAGCTGGAGAATTGAACCACCAGCATTTGCGCCAAATGAGTAATCTACCTACTAAGAACTTAACTTGGGTTACCACACAAAAGTTCATAGCCAACCCAAGATTGCTTTCTAAGCTAGCTATCTTTACTGAAACCATAGGAAGCAACAAACAACTTAATATTGTTATGCTAAAAGATAACCAAGATAACAATGCATTCTCTTCGCTAGTAATGAATAACCCTAAAACGGCATTCAACACTATAAACTCCAAAAAACTTCCTGTAGGAGATGTTGTAAAAATGGCTTTACCTACTATCTCTTTGCTAACAGGGACCCAGTATGACTTTGCGATACGATCGAGCGCCCTATTCGCTAAAAAGATGTTGTGCAGTGAGAACGAAAAGACCCAGGCAACGGCGATCGATATAATCAACAAGCTGATAAACATTACAGCCAAACCAAAGCATGAAATATATAGCCTAGTTTGTGGTGTTGGATCTAGCACCATGAAAAAATGCATAAGTGAAATAGATACCTTTGACGTTAGTACTCACAAAGTTCCAAGCATTATTGATACGGGCAAAACCTTCGACTCAATGGATAGAGATATAAAAATGATGATGGCAAAAATTAAAGCCACTCTAACAGGAAATGAGAACGATCCTTTTTATGAAATTGAAACCAAATCGGTAAAACTACAACTTGCAGAGTCATTATTGTTTGTACACGCAATAGAAAACATATC
Source organism: Vibrio sp. 10N.222.48.A3 (assembly GCF_041475345.1). Classification (NCBI taxonomy): domain Bacteria; kingdom Pseudomonadati; phylum Pseudomonadota; class Gammaproteobacteria; order Vibrionales; family Vibrionaceae; genus Vibrio; species Vibrio sp. 10N.222.48.A3. Next base: position 33,043 of record NZ_JBFRVX010000076.1, read on the forward strand.
TCATTCACAAAACCTATCGCCAGAAGCATTACAGAACAACCCAACTAAATAACACATTCACTCCCTACTTCATAAACCCAAGCGTGACATAGGATATCGCTTGGGTTGCGATTTTCTAACCCAATTCCGCATTATCAATCATTATTCTTCCGACAAGAACGGTGCCTCTAAATCTGCCTAATTTAAATAAACAAACGCACAGCCTTCTACTATCGTTACAGACCACTATTCCACCCAAGCTATCACGATGTACTTTTACATAAACCCCACCATTTGAATGTAAAAATACATTTCATATAATTTTACGATGTATAATTACATACTTGGTAAATACTGCCTGTATTCTTGCAAGCTCTTTTGTTTGGACGCATATCGATTGATATCAGGCCAGTATCCAGAATTTTGGCAATCAACCCTCTGGCATCTTGTGTCATATCAAGACAATGCATGCCACTATAATTAGATATGAACTCTGCTCCGGTCATTTTTTCGACTTAGATTCAAATTACCCTTATCAATACAAGGTGCCACTATAGGACCAAGCGCTCCATACTGCGCCTTCTGGTGTCAAATGGTGTCACTTGGTGTCACTTGGTGTCACTTGGCGCCATGATGCATTGGTGGCCTGCTTGCATCCTAGTGCCACCTTGTGTCATTTGGGGGCATTTATGGGCATTTCGTGCGAATTAATGCATTACTCAAACTTTCGATTTAACAAATAACTGTCAATATTTCACCTTTCGCTGGAGGTGAATCGCATAATTTTAAATACCGTTTGATAGCAATACATCACAAACCCAGCCATACCTGTGAATTGTGGCCACATTCATATAGCAATAAAGGGGGGGGAGAAAAACTTCATAAATATAGGTTGATATTCACCGGTAATTTGGACAACAGAAAGTGAGTAATCAAGTAGATCTGTAATGTTATTGATCCAACAAGTTAATGCAACTTTCATAGGCACACATGGTTTGGGATGAAGAGAACGGCAAGGTTCAAATTGGATTTGATGAAACGAGTGATCGCAAATAGATAGCTATCTAGATCTGTATTGGATGGATCGAGCTTGCGAAAGATGGATGTCGACAAAATAGAAAGGTGACGTGGTGAGGAGATGTTGAATAGCAATAGATTTTGAGCCGATATGAGTAAGACTAGATAGCAACACATATCATGTAATCATGTAAAAATACATCTTTCACCAAAATGGTTATGTATAAACGACGTATTTACTTTGGTGACAATGATACGATGACGTAGAGAAATTAGAATTAGGGGGTGTTTATGTATTTTTATCGAAACCAACTAGCTGACGAGAGCTATGAATATGTAGGGCCTTTTGTCATGGCTAAGGAAATGCTTTATGAGGAGGTGGCAAAATCGGAACGTGAAAATAAAATCAACACATTCACGGAATCTGAAATGAAGGTCCTTGAAACCTCCACTTTTGAACATTCAATTTATTCTATAAATCCAATGGAACTCAACAGCAAGCTAAGCGTTCGCGGTCATTTAAGTCATTACGAATACCGGTATATATACGAGGCCAATAAAGAGGCGATGTCTATTCAGGAGTGGTTAACGTTTACAGAGATTAATAACAACAAACACCTTAATTACATGAGTGGCCGCTCCCTGGTGAAAGGTGCTCTGGTTAAAAAGCTTTGCGATCTAATGATATCCCATAGTTACTTACTGGAGACAACAGCCTTTAAGTTGATTCGTTGCGTAGTAGATAACCGCTCCGTAGAGAGTCTTTCACGCAGTGAGTATGGTCAATATAGCGTTGAGTTTTTGAGAGTTCTAAGAAGCTGTAAAAATGCGGGTTTAGAATACTACTGGTCTTGTCGAAGCCATGTCGACTTGATGCAGACGCGTATATATGTGGAAACCGACTCATTACGTCGTAATCAATCTGCCGATGCAAACGAAACAGCCTTTATGTCCGACTTTGATAAGACATCTGAATTTAATGCCATGAACGTAAAGCGAAATACTGCGTCAGATAAAAAATATAGAAATCAGAGAGCAACGGAAGCTAAGAAGTTAGCAGCCATCGTTACTCAACTACGAGCTACTAGGTTAAGTAAGCTGTCGGATGAACAACGCTCTGCATCTGAGGAACTTATAACGAATGCTTTAAGGACTTTAAATACATTTACCGAGGTAGCCCCAGAAGCAGGTTTAATGAATATGCTTGAGCGAATGATGGGTGACGAATTGAAGAATACCCTTACCTTTGAAGCTCACTCCTTATCCGGTGAAATTATTGAACACTCTCAACCCTCTTATACAACAGAGGTAGAGTTCGAATCACTTACTGCAGATAGTCTAGATAAGAGTGATAAATTGGACTTACTTGATGATGAGTTGTTTTCAGGTCTACCTTGTTAGTCAAATTAGGTACCCTTTAAAGTAGAGAGTAAACATCTAAATTCTCATACCTTTGCATATACATAGTGCAAACATAAAAACAGCCTCTCATTTGGCTGTTTTTTTATTTGTAAGAAAGGAAAAGATTTTTAGTATCCGCCCCATGAACCCACGGGCCGACTTGTCAGTGTTTGAAGTTCCAAGGTAGGAGTGCGTCGATATCAGGCTCTGCTTTCGCCAACTCTTTCATGCACTTGACTAGGTAGTCATAGAGGATAAGACCGTTGGCTTTCGCGGTCTCGATGATGCTGTAAAGCATCGCGCTCGCATCAGCACCGTTTGGTGTGTTAGAGAATAGCCAGTTCTTCCTGCCAATAACCAGCGGTTTCATTGCGCGTTCAGCGCGATTATTATCGATAGATAAGTGGCCATCGTCGATATAACGAGTGAGCTTTGACCACTGCCCGAGCGTGTATTTTATCGCTTTGCCCAGTGGGCTAGAGCCTATCACCTTCTGGGTTGTCATCCATTGGTAAAGCTCATCCAGTATCGGCTTGGCAAGTGCTTGACGCTCTGCTTTTCGCTCTTCGGCAGGCGCACCTTTTAAGCGCGATTCTATCCCGTAGAGTTTTTGGATTTTAGC